>NZ_JBQCZW010000028.1:0-34578 GCF_052089425.1 Ancrocorticia sp.
CGCGACTCTTGTGTGCCCTATCAAGTGAGACACATGTCCTGAACCTAGACACCCTATGCTCCACAAATTTTTTCGAACCCTGTCTCACATCATCGTGTGGCAGGGTTTTTCGCTGTCTGATCTGAGGATCTTGGCCGCTGGCGCGCCCTGTCGCGAGAGTGAGCGAATGCAGCGATAGTGATCCAGTGTCCAGAGAGTGAGCCAGTTCCTTGAGAGTTGGCGGTGGACGGCATCTCTGGTGGTTTTGCCTATCTCTGGAGGAATTCACTCACTCTCGTTGCGTGTTCGGACCGTCGTGGGATTAAGCTCCCTCACCGAACAGCTCAGCTTCGATATCGTCAGCGGATGCTTGAGCCATGCGGCGTATGAGTTCACGGCTGTACCGCTCATACTCAGCCAGCGGAATGCGATGGTGGGTGCCGACTTTAGTGGCCGTGATCTCGCCAGCGGCGATCCGACGCGACACCGTGGAACGCGACATTCCCAATCGCTCAGCGACCTCAGCTGGCGTCAGCAGTTGTACGCGGGTGGAAAAATCGACGACCTCTCCACGTTCCTTGGCAGAATCCAGAAACTCACGCATGCGCACCCAGTCCTCATTAGACAGGTGTGAAGGATTGACGGTCATGTTGCTCATGTTGTCATTCTATCCAAGAGTGACCAGTTGGCCACAGGTAAGTGTCCACGTTACTTCCACAAATTTTTTCGAACCCCGCCCCCATATGATCGTGGAGCGGGGTTCTATTCACTACTACCCGTGGTGTGGTGCCGGGTGCGGCCCGCCGTGGCCGCCATGCAGAGCGAGCACATCAGGTGGGAGAACGACGAACGGACGCATCATCGTGTGATCCTCGTGGTCCAAGATGTGGCAGTGGTACATGAATTCGCCGCATGCGCCTTCGAAATGCCCGAAGAAGCTGACTACTTCACCTGCTCCAACAACCCATGTATCTTTTGTTCCCGCTTCCACAGGAGTGATCTCCGGGCCATCGGCCGGAAGCGGTAGTGGGTTAGGTGTTGAGCCGGTGGCCGGGTCGAAGCCTGGCACGGTGCCACCGTCATTCAAGGTCCACGAGCCTCGTTCAATCATCTGGAATGCCGTCATATGGATGTGCATCGGATGCTCGGGGCCTCCCAGATGCACCACGTTCCACTTCGCCCAGCTTCCCTCGGCGATGAGGATGCCCACCGTGTCATCGAACAGCTTGGCGTGCGCCCGCAGAACGAGCGGCTCCTCGCCATTCGGCCTTTCCAGTCTGATCACGTCTATTGTGTCCAGTTCATCCGGCGGCGTGCCGGTCACATCCTCCATCTCCCATAATTGCGGGTGGCCGTTGTTATGGACGTTGGTTGGGATAACAGCTAACCACACATCCTGATAGTCCGTGATGGTCTTGTTTCCAACAGTCACCGAACCGTCGGGGTTTTGCTCCCACCGGTTGTACGCCGGGGTGAGAACTTTGGGGAGGACAAATTCGTCTTCGCACGATGAGGCGCCCACTGAGAATTGCATAATAGTTGCGTCAATCTGCCCTGGCTGCGGGCGCAGCGCCGTGGCGCTCTCGTTGCGCAGCTCAAGTGTCCTGCCGGTATGAGCGCCAAGGTTCACAAGAATGTCCAGCCGCTCGCCGGGACCCAGCTCAATCGATCCCGCGGGAGCAATAACAGGCTCTGGCAGCAATCCAGTGTCCGTGCCGATGATCACCAGCCCGGAGTCCAGACGATGCATGCCGTAGGCGCTCGTATCCTCACCAAATCCGCCGTCAGGGTTGGATGGTAGCGGCCCAGCGTCAGCTGGGATCTCTTCATCCGTCGTGTCGTAGAGTGCCAGCCGATAGATGCGGGCGTTCGAGCCATTCACGATGCGGAGCCGGTGCCAAGCGGGCTCTGCCGCGTGGGTTGGCCAGATCTTTCCATTGACCATGGTGAATGGACCCGTCTGGGGGATTTCGGTGGCGGCTTCATCCGTGCCCACACCAGCCTGCTTGTACAGGAGCCGTCCTGTGGGGATGAAGCTTGATGGCTCGCCCGGCTCGGATTCTAGGTTTCGATCGGCGATGGCTAGTACGAGCTCTCGCTCCCCACTCGGCAGTCCCAAGCTGTCCTCGATCTCATCTCGAATGAGGTAGAAACCGGCGAGTCCCGCGTGCACGGTAAATCGAGTGATGGCCATCGTATGGTCGTGATACCAGAGTGTGGCCGATTCTTGGTGGTTTGGGTAGGTACAACGTGCAGTGTGCCCCGGCATCATGACGTTGTGTGCCCAGCCGTCATTGTGACCATCCGTCAAAGATCCGTGGAGGTGGACCACGTTGGCGGCCCGAATGGCGTCCGTGTCAGGAAGGCGCGGATAGGCGTTGGACGGTGGTGCGCCATGGGTCGTGTGGTCGGGCAACACGCGCCCTCCGGGGGAGTTGGCGATGCGAAGCGTTTCGGGGACGGTAGCTTGGGGCGGTACTCGAACCACATCGTAGGGGAGCGGCATGCCCGCCTCAGTTTTCAACGCGTTTTCCCAATCAATGCGAGCCGTGTGAGCACGCCGTGCCTCGATAGTTGGCCCGGGGATAGAGCCCTCGTAGGCCCATGCGATTGTTTCGGGCAGATCTGCGTGGAACTGCACCTTCGTGGGAAGGGCGCGAATCGTCACCGCGGTTTCCTCTGGGAGATCCTGAGTGCGAATGGTGTCCGGCTGGGTAAGCGGGTCGCGGAACTTCCGCAGCCCCAGCGTGGACGGTGATCCTGGGAGCGCCGCGGGAGCTACCGACAATGCTGGCGGGGTAGTTGTTGCGACCTGCGTGGCCTGTGACAGCGCTGGTAGAGCGAGCCGTCCCGTTTCTGCCAGCGAACGGTTGCGCTGTTCGCTCTGGGTAGACCCACCTGCGGCGGGTGTATCGAACGTATGGCCCGAGTACTTCGTCGTCGTCGACATGGATTCTTCTCCCTATTTATCCTCTACTAAGCCCGCAGCTGATTCTGACTACGGTGTCCGGGAAACTCCCAACGGGAATTCGAGGAAAAATGGGACGACGGCGACCGTGTGACGGGGCTCCGTATGCCGTATTTTGCCTCGTCCGGTAAAGTTTTTTGAGCATAGTTGAGTACGTGGCGCGCGTCAAGCATAAGGATAGCCTTACTATGGTTTCCGCGGGATTGCGCTCGGGGTACGTTGGCTCTGGTGACCCACGGAATAGCTTCCAGTGTTGATACACATACCCCCTAGGGGTATAAAGTGGTGCTAGGAGGAACGACTATGAATACCAGCAGTACCAAGTCAAACACCGTCACTGACCCAGTCTGTGGCATGACCATCAATCCTGAAGACGCGGCTGCCACCGAGGAATATGAAGGCCGTACCTACTACTTCTGCTCGGACGGTTGTCACGGGAAGTTCTTAGCGAACCCGGCGGAGTATGCCCGCAGCACTCACGAACCCGGCGAATACGTGTGCCCCATGCACCCCGAAGTGCGTCAGGACCACCCGGGCAGCTGCCCCAAGTGTGGGATGGACCTAGTCCCGGCCGGGGAAGAAGGCCACGGGCACCACGGCCATGAGCACCACCACGCCGCAACAGATGTGGCGACCGCTCCCGCAAAGACGAAGACTCAGAAGGAAAGCAAGAAGTCCTCGTCCTCCAACCAGGATGACGTCGAGTACACGTGCCCGATGCACCCGGAAATCCGCCAGATGGGCCCGGGCAGCTGCCCGAAGTGCGGCATGGCGTTGGAACCTGTGAGGGCAACGGCCGATTCGGGACCTAATCCCGAACTGAAGGACATGACACGCAGGTTCTGGATCTCGGCGGCGCTTGCCGTGCCGATCCTCGTTCTCGCGATGCTTTTCCCGATGGTACCCGCTTGGGAAACGCTGATCCCGATGGGAGTATCCCAGTGGATCCAATTCGCCCTAGCCACCCCGGTGGTGGTGTGGGCCGCCGCCCCATTCTTCAAGCGCGGCTGGGATTCGGTGCGCAACCGTTCCCTCAACATGTTCACGCTGGTGTCCCTAGGTGTGGGCGCGGCATACGCATATTCCGTTGTGGCCCTGCTCTTCCCGAACATCTTTCCAGAGAACATGCAGATGCATGGGCGGCCAGAGGTCTACTTTGAGGCCGCCTCGGTGATCGTGACTCTTGTGGCGCTCGGACAGGTACTTGAGCTGCGCGCCCGCGAATCCACATCTGGTGCCATTCGCGCGCTCATGGACTTGGCCCCTGCCACGGCACGCCGCGTGGACGATGCCGGAAACGAGGAAGAAGTCCCTCTAGAGGACATTGAGGTTGGTGACCTCGTGCGCGTGCGTCCCGGCGAGAAGCTCCCA
This sequence comes from Ancrocorticia sp., assembly GCF_052089425.1. Lineage (NCBI taxonomy): Bacteria > Bacillati > Actinomycetota > Actinomycetes > Actinomycetales > Actinomycetaceae > Ancrocorticia > Ancrocorticia sp. Next base: position 4,319 of record NZ_JBQCZW010000028.1, read on the forward strand.
GTGGACGGCACCGTGGTGTCTGGCCGCTGTTCCGTGGACGAATCCATGGTGACCGGCGAATCCTTGCCTGTCACCAAGGAGGAGGGAGACGAAGTGGTTGGCGGCACCGTCGCCGGCTCCGGTTCCCTCGTGATCCGTGCGGAGAAGCTCGGTGCAGATTCCATGCTCTCCAGAATCGTGGAGATGGTTGCTTCCGCACAGCGTTCGCGGGCACCCATTCAGTCGGTGGTGGATAAGGTTGCCGCTGTGTTCGTCCCAGCCGTCATTGTGGTGGCTGTGATCGCCTTTACTGTCTGGATGCTTGTTGGTCCGGACCCGCGCCTCACCCACGCACTGATCGTGGCGGTATCGGTCCTGATCATCGCCTGCCCATGTGCTCTTGGCCTTGCCACACCGATGTCCATCATGGTGGGCGTGGGCCGCGGCGCCAAGGAAGGTGTACTGATTCGTGACGCTGAAGCCCTTGAGGCCATGGAGAAGGTTGACACCGTGGTGGTGGACAAGACCGGCACGCTGACCGAGGGCAAGCCTGCGGTGACCGATGTGGTGACGCTCGGCTCCCTGAGCAGGGATGACGCGCTGCGCTTCGCCGCCTCCGTTGAGCGGCCCTCCGAGCATCCGCTTGCCACTGCGATTGTTGCAGCGGCTCAAGACGCCGAACTGGACATCCCCGCAGCAGAGGACTTCACGTCCGATGCCGGCGGCGGAGTCCGTGGAACTGTCGATTCCCACGACGTACGGGTGGGCAACGTCGATTACGCAGCCGCGAACACCGATACCAGCGCTGCCCAAACTCGTGCCGATGAACTGCGAGCCGAGGGAGCAACCGCCGTGTTCCTCAGCTTGGATGGCAACCTTGAGGCCATCCTCGCCATCGCCGATCCGGTTAAGGAGAGCACGCCTGCCGCACTGGCGGCGCTGCATGACCAAGGTGTGCGCGTTGTGATGCTGACTGGCGACAACCGAACCACAGCCGAGGCAGTCGCCAAGAAGCTCGGTATCGATGAGGTAACTGCCGATGTGAAACCGGAAGATAAGTCCGCCGTCGTCACAAAACTCACGGACCAAGGACGAACGGTGGCTATGGCCGGAGATGGCGTCAACGATGCCCCCGCACTAGCCGCGGCACGCGTTGGCCTCGCAATGGGTACCGGAACCGACGTGGCCATGGAAAGTGCCGGAGTGACGCTGCTTTCCGGTGATTTGGGCGGGATTGCGCACGCGCGGAGTCTGTCCCACGCCACGATGAAGAACATCCGGGAGAACCTGGTGTTCGCCTTCATCTACAACACGATCGGCATCCCGATCGCCGCGGGCGTGCTGTACCCGCCGTTCGGCCTGCTGCTTTCGCCGATGCTGGCCGCTGCGGCCATGGCGCTGTCCTCCGTCAGCGTGATCCTCAACGCCTCGAGGCTCAGGGTGGCGAAGCTGAAGTAGTTGGGCGTTCAGTAGGCGCGAGTAGTGCGGGGGTACTTGGTTATGCCGGGTGCTCCCGCACTTTGAGTGGGCAGATTTTTGTGACGACGACGGCGGCCCAGCTCGCCCTAGTCACTCATACAACCTACTTGCGCTACTGTGGTCATGCCCCAGCTAGGTCTAGGAACATACCGTCAACGGAGAAGATGAATGAGTCAGAACGATGTTCAGCCAACAGATGTGTGGGAACTGCGCGCTGTTCTCCGCACCGATCTGACGAGTGCCATGAAGGCGCACGATCAGGAAGCGGTGGCGGCGTTGCGCTCGGCGCTCGCGGTGATTGACAACGCGGAAGCTGTTGCGCCGGCGGACAATTCGGTGCACGCTTCGAGCGAGCATGTTGCCGGCGCGAGCGTCGGGGTTGGATCCTCGGAGGCGAGCCGCCGCAAGCTGACTGCGGATGATGTGCAGGCACTTCTGCGGGCAGAGATCGAGGAGCGGCTGGAAGCCGCGAGAAACTACGAGGCTCACGGCCAAAGTGACTTGGCGGGGCGGCTAAGGCGCGAAGCTGACGTGCTGGGCAAATACGTGCGGAGTAGGTCAGCCGGTTCGAACGGGTGACTCGACGTCAAGGCAGTGGGCCAGTGGGCTCCGGCGTGCGGTCACTGCCCGGGCTTAAACGATCCGTGAGAGGTCCTGAGGTGTCCCGCCCATGATCGTGGATGCGTGTTCGGGGTGAGCAGGTTGGGATCGGGAATGTCCGTCATTGGTTCTACTTTGTTTGAGATTTGCCATGGTGTAGGCCGATCTGGTCCATGACGATCCACGTGTCGATATTCAGCCGGGACAAGAAGTGATCGTCGTGGCTGACTACGATGAGGCCTCCATGGTAGGCCGATAACGCGTCAACCAACTCATCAACGCTTTGAAGGTCGAGGCTATTGGTTGGTTCATCAAGGACCAGTAGTTGATTCGCGGGATCCGCCAGCAGCAACGCAGCCAGTGCAATTCGGAACCGTTCGCCGCCTGAGAGGTCGCCAACGGTTCGATGAATGACATCGCCGCGGAAGAGTAACCTAGCCAAATCGGCCCGGAGTTCGCCGTCTGGTACGGCAGGTGCCGCGTCCCGTACAACCTCGATGAGCGTAGCTGCATCCTCTAGGTGATCGAGACGCTGCGGAAGATACCCGACGCGTTCCGTGAAGGCCGAGGCTCGGCAATCCTGATCCTCGAAAGCGCAAGCGCTGGTGAGCTGTTGTAGTAGCCGCGTCTTCCCGATCCCGTTCGGCCCGGTGAGCGCCACGCGTTCGGGGCCTTGGATAACGAATCGGTGCCCGTGACCGTCGCGAAGCTCAGCAAGCCGGCGCCCAAAAGGCACATCGGGATCGGGGAGGGTGATCGTGATGGTGGCATCGCGGCGGACGTTCTGCTCCTTAGCCGTAACAGCTTCCTCGGCGGTTTCAACGGCCAAGTCGAGCCGTCCGCGTAGCTTTCCTGCCGAAACCTGAGCTTCTTGCTTCCGGTTGTTCATGATCATCTTCGGCTTGCGCTTGTTTTCGAAATCGGTTCGGGCATATCGCTGGCGGCGCGCCAGTTTTGTTTGTGCCTCGGTACGTTGGCGCTTTTCAGCTTTCAGCCGTTGCTCTGCGGACTTCACCGCTTGTTCGGCGGCAGCTTGTTCGGTTGCCACATACTCTTGATAGGCATCGTATGGCCCGCCGAACGTGGTGAGGGTGCCATCGCGCAACTCGGCCGTTGCATCCATCAGGTTGAGTAGTTCTACGTCGTGGCTCACCACGATCAACGAGCCTCGCCATGAACTGATCGCCTCATAGAGGAGGTGGCGCGACTCGCGATCAAGATTATTCGTCGGTTCGTCAAGCAAGACTATTTCGCTCCCAGCCAGTTGCAATCCAGCGAGGGCTGCAAGAACGGCTTCCCCGCCTGACAGCGTGCCGACTTCGCGATCTAACCCGATTCCTGGTAGGCCGATCCGATCGAGGGCCGCAATGCTGCGAGCCTCGACGTCCCAGTCACTGCCAAGAACGTCAAAATGCGTGGCACTGACGTCACCTGATTCGATTGCCCTCAGGGCAATCAGCCGCTGCTGAACGCCGAGTAGCTCGGCAACGGTCGTAGTAGTATCCAAAATGAGATGCTGGGGAAGATAGCTCACGCTGCCGACCGACGTGAAACCGCCCGATGACGGGGAAAGCTCACCAGCGACGATACGCAGAAGTGTGGTTTTTCCGGTGCCGTTGGCACCGATCAGCCCGGTACGGCCGGCTTCAAAGGTGGCCGTGAGATGGCGAAAGACGGGGGTGCCGTCCGGCCACGTAAAAGAGAGATTCGCCAGCGAGACAGCCGGCTTTTGGGTAATAGACACGAGACTCCTGAGTTGTCAGTGGAAGCGCTGACACAGGAACCCCGAAGGCAGGGTGATCGATGACGTCAGCGCGCGGTGTAAGCAGCCAGACCGTCGTAGATCAGCATGATGAAATCCTTCTTTCGAAAACGAAACGCATATAACCTATCAGCTGCCACGGCACTAGAACAGCCCCAAGAACCCCTTGCGCCTGATGAGCTCCATATTCAGTGCCGGTTCGCCGGTGATGGGGTCCGGGGCGGCGTGCATGACTCCGCCGAGTTTTCTGTAGACCGTCTTGACCGTGTCCCCGGCCTGTGGCACCTTGCCGCCGCGCTTGCCCGCTGCCGCCTGCTCGGCGAACTTGTCCGCCGTGGTGGCCAGCAGCCCCCGCATCTGCTCGCTCGGGACGTCATCCGGATCATGAGTGAAAATCTCGGGCATGCCAAGCCGCGCCATCCCGCGCGTGTACACCACGTTCGCTGGGCCATCGTCCGTTTCAGCCACAGCTCCGTACACGGCAACGCTCACCATCCGTCCCGTTTGCTTCATGAAATCTTCATCCAGCGCCAGCCCTGGCTCCACCTCGAAACGCTCCTGCCCGGGGATCCACATACCCAGCGCCTCGGGCCGCTTCCCGATCTCCGAGGCCACCGCGGCCTGATGGAACAGCTGCTCATACACAGGCGCCGGGCCACGGCTGGTAATACACACGGCCGCGAGGTGCGAGATCACCTGATACTCGGCCATATCCGGCCTATCACTGTTCGTGCCATCTCGCGCGAGGAGGGGATCGTCAATCTTCTTGATCAGGCTAAGCGACACGGTCAGCGTGGGATCCTCGTAGGGGATTTCGCCGGTGATCGATCCTTCCTCTGCCAAACGTGCCGAGTAATTCGGCATGAGATCCTGAAGTGGCTCGCCCAGATTGTCCGGCTCGGCATTGAGGAGCACATACCACGCGCCTGCCGATACTGTCGGATCGTAGGGAGGTAGAGGAAGGGGGTCACTGAAGTTGCCGGCTTCGTCGTCGTCAAAATCTCGCGCCCACGGAAACGGAGCTGCGCTCCAATCGGCCACGACAGAAATTTGGCTATTCGTATCCCCATCCCATTCAACGTTCAGGCCGTGCCCACGTAGCGTTTGCGTCACGAGCTGACCCACCTGCGCCTCAGACTCGCGAACCATCGTGGTGAATGCCCTCTTCTCCGCGTCCGTGGTGGGCTCAGAATCGGGCCACTGCGAAAGGTAGCGCCCGCCGGGGAAGGCGCCGTAAGCCAAATACAGGTGGGTGGCGCCCTCGGCCAACCCATCCGAATCCTGCGCGTGGAAGAACGTATAGCCCTGCTCGACGTAGGGGTAGGCCGCGGATTCGGCGGCGGGCGTGCGCTCGTCCGGGATCTCCGTGTGCCCGCAATTCTGGCAGCACGCGAAGTCCATCCGCGCCGTGATGCCCTGAGATTGCAGGTCCTCGAACGCCTCGGCAAGCTGCGCGTACGGGCCTTCAAATTCGGCGATCTGCTGGCTTTGCGGGGAGAGCCAGTGGGGTTTGATTTGGCTGGCGGCGATCGGGGAGAGCTGGAGAAGTGGCTCGCCGGTGAGGGCGCCCGTGGCGGGGGAGCAGGAGTATGTGGTCTCGCCGATCTGGACTGTGTCCGCTTCGGTCGGGAAGATTTTGGTGCGAATCGCGTTGGCCACGAAGGTATCGATCTGCGCGGTGAAGTCCAGAAGGCTATCGGGCGCTCCTAGTACTTGGAGATTCGCTGCGCCGAGGGTGTGGAGTCCGCGAACGGTGGCGACCGCAGCCTCTTCCTTCTCATCAACCCAAGACGGGCGAACCCAATAGAACGTGTGTACCGGATTCTCCAACAGGTCAGTGACAAACGCGGCGAACGTGGTGATCTGGTGGCGATCGGGGAACCATACGGCGGCGTCCGGGAACGGTGGCAAGGCCACGATAGCTTCGCACAGGTCGCGTTGTTGATGGTGTGGCGGGGCGTCATCGCTCGCACGTAGCTCGAGCGCTGCGGCGTGACCCGTGAACATGGGGATGATCTGCTCGGGCTGCGGGCTGATCGCGGCGTCCATGGCCAAATCGGTGCTGGTGAGCTGGGCGGTGATGTTCGGGGTGACCGTGGTGGGGAGTTTCGCTGCGTTCCCTCCCCACAGCCCTTCGGGGGATGTGGCCGCAGGTTGTTGCATCAATAAAACGTAGGCGCTCAGTGGCATGGGTTCTCCTCGGGCAGTGTGTCCGCGGTGGACTCGTTTCGGGTGAGCATACCGAAGGGCGGGGAGGGTGTGGGACTTTGGTCCGGGTTGCGGAATGGGGTGGGTGGCAGTTTTGCTTCCGTATGCTGTAGTAGCCCTGCGTATTTGACCGGCTTACACAGCATGCGGAAGTGAGTAGCCGCCGTGGCATAGGGGAGTCGAAGGACGAGTTGCTCAATCAGAGCCTAGCCCTCTTCTAGAAGGTGCCGTGCGACTTCGGTTGGTGAGGGTCAATGTGTACGAGATACATTGACTGAATTGGACGGATCGCGTACGGTTTGGGTTGTTAGCCCCGTGTGGACCGCTGGTTTCGACCAAGTCGCCGGGGCTTTGATCTTTTTGGAGGCGAGCGCGTGTCTGATGTCTGGATCGAGGACTGGCTGGGCGTTCCCCGGTTTCAGAAGTATGTTGATTCCTGTTCAGGAGATCGCACAAAAGCGCTGGCGCTCTATGAATGGAACGTCACGCTTGGCCAAGCGCTTATGCGCGATATCGCGCACTTCGAAATTGGGTTGCGTAACGCATACAATACTGCCTTCGAGGAACGCTGGCAGGGGAGTTCTCACTGGCTACTTGCCCCAGATTCGCCAGCAGTCACGCCTATATGGCGGATTAAGAAGGATCGATCTGGTCTTAAGCGCGGTAGCGACGTGAATTACCAGAACCGACGTTCAGTCGATGCTGCTATCCGTGGCTGTGGTGGTGTGCGCGCTACCCCGGGGAAGGTGATGGCAGAATTGAGTTTCGGTTTCTGGAGGCACCTTACGTCGTCCTCACACGAGAAGACTGTTTGGGTACCTTACCTTCACCATGCCTACCCACCGAAAACTAATCGTGCAAGTGTCGATAGGATTATCGGGAATATCAACATTGTGAGGAATAGGATCGCCCATCATGAGCCGATATTTGATCGGACGAAGATTCCAGAGCAAGAACCGGTCCGAATTCAGCAAGACCTCATGGGTATCTTCTCGATGATTGCGCCTGAAGCCGCCGCTCATCTCGCTCCATCATCGGCCGTGGCCCAAGTGCTTGCCCAGCGGCCTTGACCTCTATCTCTGAGCCGAAGCCCCGAATCCTGTTTGTGATAAACCGTCTTGCGATGGTGGTTATAGAGCCTATGCAGGACCGACCCTCGTAACCGAGCGCGGGACCGTCACCGCGCCACTCTCAGCACTAGAGCCATAGGCAATTGGCTGGGGTAGCTCAACGTCCGCTCCGGCATCGCGTTTACCGCCCGCGCAGCCCCGGAATCAACCGTGCCGAGTTGAGGATGAATGCAGTCTCGGAGCCTACGTGGATGAACGCAGCCAGCATGGGGGAGAGGAACCCGAGCGCCGCTAGCTCCATCCCAATGAGGTCAACACCGATGGTCCCGGCAAAGTTGAACATGACGATCCGCCGTGCCCGCTGCGCCACGTGGGCTGTGCGCACGAGGTCGGCCAGATTCGAACTAATGAGCACCACGTCTGAGGATTCGCGGGCGATTTCGGTTCCGGAGCCCATGGCTATGGGCGGGTTCTAGCGGTCTTCGCAACACCGTGGTTTTCTAGGGGGTGTGAGGTTGAAGAAGGTTAAGGAAGGGTTTTCAGGCGCTAGATCGTGTAGATAGCGTTATTAGCGTTGCTGCTTATGATGTTGGCGTGAACCAGAACACGGCGTACAGGTGGGCGCGTGAGGCTGGCGTGCACGGTCGTGGTGGTCGACATCCGCGCAAGCAGGAATACGAGCAGTTGCGTGGGGCGGGGATGAGTCGTCGGGAGGCTGCCGGGCGTGTCGGTGTCCACGCGCGTACCGCTCTGATTGAACCATGGAATCGAGTTCGGCGATAAGGATCTAGCTGGCGAAGTGCCCCGCTGTCTGTGTGGCCATGGGGTCAGAATAGTTGAATGGGGTGGCGGGTAGTGAAATGGCGTCAACGGCAAGTCAGAAATCGAAGGAAACGACTCAAAGGTAGCGCCGAAGATACTCGCGTAAAGCGGGGTCACAGACATAGACATAAGTTCCGATGATGCCGCGGGTGAGTAGAACGCCATAGATATTTCTGACGTACTGCAGCAGGTCGTGATCTGAGTAATTGATGCCGCGCTTAAGGTTGTCCTCCTTTCCTTTCTTATCGTGATATTCGGCGCGATCAAATGTGATTTTATGGTTTGAAGAGTCGTACCGCAGATCATTCCCAATGATGACGCCAGCGTAGTTCAGATCATAGCCTTGGACGGTGTGGATCGAACCCACTTCGTCACTTGAATGACGCGAGCTAATCCAGTCTCGCTCAGCGGAGTTCCAACGTAAGTGTGCGCCATCAACTTCTATGTCGAAAGCATTCTTATCCTTTTTGCTTCTCCATGGCCACGCGTATCCAGCTACGAGCCGTGACAGGCCGTGTTCTTCTTCTCGGCGCGCGATTTCCTGACGCATCAGATCTAGATCGTCGAAGAATTGGAGATCATACTCAGCGAAGGACTGGCTCGCAGCCGGTGGCTTGTCGCTCAGTATCGAGCGGATATATCCGACGTAGTCTTCATCGGCCGAGATTCGCATTTGTGACTCTAAGGGATACAGCCGATGATCTTTGGATGCTTTGGCAAGAACTTGCTCAGTGACTTGAGATGGTAGATCAGCGGGACGGACGCTCTGACCGGTGTCAAGCATCAGAATGAGGTGCTTAGTCTGTTCACGGAGCCAATCAAGCTGCGTAAGTTCCATGCTGTCTTCACCAAACAGCTTTTGATTTATCTCCGCAAACTGCTTATTGAGTGGCCCAGCTGATTGATTCGCCCGTTGGGTTAATCGGTGCGCTTCGTCCACGATAATAAGATCGAATTTCTCCTCGCTGAAGCCAACCTTGAATGGAGTCAAGACCGAATTCTTGTTCATACCAGGGGTAAGCTTAAACACCTTGGAAATTGACTCCCGCAGAGACTGCTGCGGCACCACGATCCCCATCTTCAATGAGCTGAGCAATTCCGCGTGACCGGGGGCAAAAAAGTCGCTAAAGATAGAGTCGCTGTCGAAAGGTTCTTCTACGTTGTGGTTTCGGATGTCTTCGAGCAGTTTCATCAAATAGATGGCAACAACAGTTTTTCCGGTCCCAGGGTTCCCTTGAACAACTATTTCGCTTTGGTCGCCAGATTCTAGGTCGCTAAAGAGCCCTTCTAGAATGTCCTCGACTGCAATTGCTTGGTCGTGATTCAGTGCTTTGAATGGTGAAAGTTTGAAAAGGTCGCTATTGATTATGGAGGGGAGTGTTCTCTGGAACAGATGCTCGTTGACCCGAAAGGCCTCAAAGACCTCTTCAAAGGTCTCCCGGTACGCGCCGCGATCGTAATAGTCAGCGTTAGTGATGCCCGCGTTTCGATTCAGTACTTGAAGGTGTCCATCTCCGGAAAACATTCGGATAAGGAAGGACTCAAGATCGAGGCAAGCAGACTTATTGAATCGCTGATCAAGTACAACACGAACCCACTCAAGGCGTTGTTTCTCGACCGAATCAAGGTGTTGGTGCATTCGGCTTTCAACGTTAAGTGACTCGCCGACGTAAACTTCTCGGTCATTATTCAATACATATACAACAGGCCAATTGCGAAGCCGTGGATCAAGAGCGCTCCACTTATCGATTTGGTCGGAGGTAAACTTCCCCTTCTCCAGCCTAAAGCCGGTCATATTTTGTGCTCCTGCCGCGAGCTTTCTCGACCGGGTACTTTGACTGAGTAGTCTCCAGCTTGGCTAAGACAATCGTCTCTGGGTCAAGCTTGAGCCGGTCTGCGAGGAGGAAGCAGTAAGTCAGAACATCTGCGAGTTCATCCCGCGCTGACTCTAGGTCTGCATCTCCCCATTGAAAACACTCGAGAAGCTCTGCGGATTCGATGCTGATGCTTTTCGCGAGATTTTCTGGAGTGTGGAACTGCTGCCAATCACGTTCGGCAACGAAATCGCGTAGTGTGTCGCGGACGGTTTGATCGTGCATGGTTCCAAGACTATCAATGATTTTTCGTGCTTAAACGATTCTCGCCGGATGACAATCTTGTCAACGATTTTGGTCGTCATCATATCCAGTGTGAGTGGCCAACGGAGCTGGACCGAGTTCCTAGCTCTGAAGGATCTTTCTGGTAGAGCATGCAAGTATCAAACCTCATAGGGAAGGCAGATGCGTCCGCCCCCAAGACGCAATGTGCCGGTTGAAACCGGATGGAGCCGTCCGGGGATCTATTGGGGTTCACTAACTGTGCCGCGAGACGCCTATATGCTGGCCGTTGCCAAAATACAAAAAGCAGTAGGCGGTACACTGCAAAGTCAGAAGTCCTGACGTGCAAAATCAGTCATCGGATCTAGGCACCACACGTCTCGAGTTTTCAGGGAGTTCATATCCGTGAATATTGCACATTCAAGTCTTCGGTGGTTGCATGCTTCTAGTTTCTGAACAATGGGACTACCCTAGCTCCCAGACACAACAGGCGCATCTGTACGTCAGCTGTGCCGCTTGAGCAGCACGGATTCACGCTTTGAATCTGCTCGTCCGCTGGCGGGGCAAGCCTGATAGCTGATCGGCATTGCAAGTGCGCAGATATTCATTTGGGTACACGAGGGGCGTCCTTGATTTAGCTTCCACAGGTTCCATAATCGAAGCGATATGGCAGTTGTAGTGAAGAAGTCCTGCTGTTGGGCACCAGCCAGAATGTTGACATATAGCCGTAGGATGGTGAATGGTTCACGCGCAGAATCGAGACAGCGCGATCTTTGTACGTTGCTCTGGGTCCAGATGCTTGATCAAGCATCTGGACCCAGAGCAAACCACAGTTCGGTTTTGGGGGAATATGCAGGAGAATCTTGGGCAATTGGCATTGGCTTTCGGCATTCTCTCTTCACTGCTGACAGCGATTTTAGCGCTATCGCAGCTTTCGCAGAATACAAGGATGAAGAGAATAAGCGAATGGGCAGGTAAACAGGCAAGCACATCAAAGGGCGAACGAGCTCATGATCTAGAAGGCCTAAGAAGGCGTGCGGAAGGACGGGTTATTGCACAAGCCTTGATTTCTGGTGAGGCCTATTTCTGGGTGCTTTGGGTCCTAGCGCTTCCTGTCGTTTTGCTTCTCGACTACTTTTGGATCCTGCAAAGTGAAAACCAAGCAGCGAGGTGGCTTAGCGATTACGGCCTCCTGTGGGTGTGTGTTTTTGGGGTCGTGTTCTTTCCGTTCGCTTTCACCGCTGCGGTCGAGACGGCCCAAGCGAGAAAACAGGCTGTAAAGGCCCACGTTGAAGGGACGGCCGTTACGCGGGTGTCACTGAGCCCACTGTCCCTTAAGGATTACTATGGCTTCAAGGAAATAGCCTTCGCGTTGCTCTGGTCTCTCGCGTCGGTACTGCTAGCTGTCGCATTGTGGCTGTTAATGCCGTGGATAGCGGGCTCATCTCTCAAAGTATCAATCTTCGGATCGATCTTGTTGGTCGTGAGCGGAATCCTGATTCTCCATTTGATCCTCGACAGTATTTCCGCTACCCGGCTTTATCCAACAAACGAACTGACATATGACGATACAGGACGTGACTAGCTGTTTTGTCTAACCTTACAAGTGCCGGTAGCCGAGCTTTGGCTTTCCCGTCTGATTGATTGGTTGCTTGAGTGATGCTTTTACTGTTGGTAGCCCCAAGATCTCACAAATGATTCTGGTTAATCCCGTTCGTGTAGGAAGTCCCGGAACTGGCTTTTCGCATGTCTAATTGGGGCTCATAGATATAGTCCGCAGGCATGGTCATCCTCACTTGCCTAGACAACAGTACATATGGGTCTGGTGCTTTTTGAACTCAAACGAACCTCTTGGTCGCAACACGCCATCGCTTTCATACGGTTCCCATGGCGTCTCGTTCAAATCGAGGTTTCTGGCGTCATTTTGCAACAGGCCCATATAGGGTCCTTGACGCAGAGAACACAACTATGAGGCAAGCAGTCTATGCCTACGAGAACATTGCAGCCGTACGCAAAAGCCCGAAATTGCTACAAGAAGACTACCGACTTGCGTATGGCGACGCTAGTATGTGCGGCGCTCCTACGCTGGAGGAGACGGTTACGCAATCGGGTTCGACTCAAAGAAGCTGCGCGGCTCCCTGCACATGAACTCGGAAACTGATCCTGACGATGTTGAGCCGAACTTTGGTAAGACTTCAAGTCTAGTACCCATCTCCTACGGGGAGGATAGAATTCCTCAAGTCGTTGACGCTTTGATCAATTGGGAAGTGAAGCAGCAAGGTCTTGGCGTGAGCAACGAAGCGACCTTGTTCGGAGGCGTAAAGCACCCAGCCTATAGTGATGAAAAAGAGGTACGACTAATAGTCTCGCCTCAGGGCTGCATCGAAGCACCGGCGCAGCTCAGGCAGGGGTGGCACCACCTAGTGCCGTATCTTGAATACTCGTTCGTCGAGGAGGCGATCATATCGATCAAGGTCGGACCGGGTCCGCATCAGGCACGAAACTTGAACGCTCTGAAGCTGTACCTCAATCCAGACGGCCGAGGTCCCGTTCACTACTATGACGAGATTACTGCCTCCTCAGTGCCTTATATACCGTAGCATCGCGAACAATCCTCGGCTGACCAATTAAGTCACAGGTGTGAATGGGAATCGTTCGATCGTGACCGAATGCTCGTTACTGGCCAGGTTGGCATACCTAGAAGAGATTAAGTGAATTATTGAAGCAACAAGTACTGTTACAACTCTGTTTTGCATGACAGACATTGGTAGGAGGAACTAGGTAATTCCGTTGTTGCGGTCCTTTAGTGGTGGTTGTATTTCAAAGCTGAGCGTTACGAGTCTGGTACCGCCCGCATGCCTTAGACTTCCAGTGGACACAATAGAGGGGCATTACACCAAGGAGAAGTCTGCACGATGTGGGTGATGTTCGCGCTGGGCTCCGCGCTGTTTGCCGGGGTTACCGCGGTTCTGGCCAAGCTCGGGATTCGCGATGTTGATTCGAATCTGGCCACTGCGCTGCGCACCATCGTGGTGCTGGTTCTCGCTTGGGCGATGGTGTTCGTGGTGGGATCGCGGGGCACGATCGGGGAGATTGACGGCCACACGTGGCTCTTCCTCGTACTGTCAGGCCTAGCCACTGGCGCCTCATGGCTCTGCTACTTCCGCGCCCTTCAAGTTGGCGACGTCAACAAGGTTGTCCCCGTAGACAAGTCCAGCACGGTACTCACGATGATTCTCGCCTTCGTATTTCTGGGGGAGCGTGTCAACGCGCTGGTTCTGGCCGCAATGGTAGCGATCGGCATAGGCACACTCCTCATGATCGAGCGGCGTCAAGCGCCGGCCCAAGCAATCGCATCAGCAGATCCGGTCGCAACGGCGGCCGCCGAAACGCACCCGAACACCGCTCCCGAAACCCTTCCAGACGGCACACATCCAGCGGGACAAAGCGCTGGCAGTTGGACCTGGCTCCTCTACGCGGGAGGCGCCGCCATCTTCGCTGCCCTCACCGCGATCCTCGGCAAGATCGGCATCGAGGATGTGGATTCCACGCTGGGCACGGCGATCCGCACGGCGGTTGTTTTGGTCATGGCGTGGCTGATCGTGTTCATTCAGGGCACACAGCGCCAGATCGCCACCGTGGACCGGCGCAGCTGGGCGTTCCTCATCCTGTCCGGCCTGACCACCGGCGCCTCGTGGCTCTGCTTCTACCGCGCGCTCCAAGAAGGCCCGGCCAGCGTGGTGGTGCCGATCGATAAGCTGAGCATTCTCGTGTCCATTGCCTTTGGGGCCATCGTGTTTGGTGAGCGCCTCTCCGCCCGCGCCGCCATCGGCCTAGCGCTCATCGTGGCGGGAACTCTCGCGTTGGTCATGTAGGAGTAATCCTCGCCGCATCTACAAACACCGGCACCATAGCCTTGTCTCAGCGCCGCCCCACCATTAGAGTCGAAATACCAGATGTGATCCGCATAACCCGACTAATTCCGCCAAAGTGGAATAGTCAAGTATTCAATCAAGTTATGTTTGGTGTAGCGCAGCGGACCGTCCGCCCGCGCATGGATAGGATAACTCAACATGGTAGATACAGCAGCACTGACAGGCAATTGGACCATCGATCCCGCGCACTCGCGCATCGGCTTCTCGGCTCGCCACGCGATGGTGACCAAGGTTCGTGGCACGTTCGACGATTTCGCAGCAACCGCTCACACCGATGCCGCAACCCCCGGCAGCTCCAACGTTGAGGTCACCATTCAGGCCGCCTCCATCAACACGAACAACGAGATGCGCGATGGCCACGTCCGCACCGGCGATTTCCTTGACGTGGAAAAGTACCCCACCATTACCTTCAAGTCCACCAAGGTTGAGCAGCTCGATGAGGAAACCGCCCGCATCACCGGGGATCTGACCATCAAGGACACCACGAAGGAACTCGCCATCGATTTCGAGTTCGGCGGCATCGCCAAGGACAACTTCGGCAACACCCGCATGGGCTGGGAAGGCTCCACCACCATCAATCGTCAAGATTACGGCGTGACGTTCAACCAGGCTCTGGAGACCGGCGGCATGCTGGTATCCGACAAGGTAACGCTCGATATCGAGATTTCCGCGACCAAGGTTGAGGACGCCGCCTGATCGCCCCTTTAGACTTCGCGCCCCCGTACGTTTTTCGTGCGGGGGCGCATTCTTTTTAACGACGACGACGAAAACCCATCCGCCACATACCCCTCTAGCCGGTGTTCTTCAGCCCGGCTGATACTCCGGAAACGGACAGCAGCAACAGATGCTGCCACTCGGGGGAGACGGGCTGGCCCTGAGGCTCGGAGCGCAGCACACGCAGGGCACGCAACTGGAGGAGGGAGAGCGCGTCCACGTACGGGCTGCGCATCTTGACCGCTTGCTGGAGGACGGGGCGGTTATCGATGATGCGCCCGCCGCCCGTGATGTCCGCGATCCAGCGGCGTGTGAGCGCCATTTCGTCCATGACCATCTCGGTGAAGTCCGGGCGGTCGCCCAGCTCCAAGTAGCGCCGCGCAATCCGCGTGTCGGCCTTGGCCAGGCTCATGCCCACGTTGTCCACCAGCGTGGTGAACAGCGGCCATTGGGCGTAGGCCTCGCGCAGGAGCTCCAGATCGCCAACCTCCTCAAGGGCGCTGCCCAACCCGAACCATCCGGCAAGGTTGATGCGGGCCTGGCTCCACGCAAACACCCACGGGATGGCGCGCAGATCTTCGAGGGATTCGACCGATAGCCCGCGGCGGGCCGGGCGCGATCCGAGGGCCAGAAGGCCGATTTCTTCCATCGGGGTGACGGTGGCAAACCACGGGGCGAACCCTTCGGCGTCCACCAGCTGTGAGAACCGGCGGCGCGAGGATTCATCCATGGTTTTGGCGATCGGGGCGAAACGCTGGGCGGCGCGGAGATTACGTTGCTCGATGGATGGGGCGGCGGCCAGAAGCGTCGCGGCTGCCACCTGATCGATGTGGCGCATCGCGATGGCGGGCTCCCCGTAGCGGGCGAAGATGACTTCTCCCTGTTCGGTCAGCTTGAAGCGGCCGTCAACAGAATGCGGTGGCTGGGCCAAAATCGCGGTGTTGGCCGGGCCGCCGCCGCGTCCGAGCGCACCGCCGCGGCCGTGGAACAGCGTGAGCTTGAGGCCGCGCTCCCGGGCCCACTGGGCGATGTTCGCCTGGGCTGCGTAGAGTGCGAGGTTCGCGGCAACGGGGCCTACATCCTTGGACGAATCGGAGTAGCCGAGCATCACTTCGATCTGCCCGCCAGTCTCCCGCAGGCGCGCAGCAAACTCCGGATAGGTGACGAACTCCGTCAGGATGCGGGTGGAGGCCTGAAGATCGGCGAAGGTTTCGAACAGCGGAATCACGTCCAGCACCGGGCCGGTTCCACCGGGGCCTACCGCGTAATGGGCGAGCTTGTACACGTTCGCCAGATCGTCCGCCGATTGGGTGAACGAGATAATGTAGCGGCCAGCCGCCTGAGGCCCGTAACGCTTTTGCAGTTGGGCGATGGTTCGGAACACCTCGAGGACTTCCTCAGTCTCCTCCGAGAGCTCGCCGCCAGCCTCGCATTCGGCCAGTGCTCGCCTGTGAACGGTGGAGTGCTGGCGCACTTCCAGTTCGGCCAGATGGAAGCCGAAGGTCTCCACCTGCCAGATGAGTTGCTGGAGATCGCCGTAGGCTTGGCGGTTGGCGCAGGCCTGAGCCAGCGAGTCCTGAGTCAGGCGAAGATCCCCGAGAAGTTCTTCTGGCCCTTCATATGCTAGATCGGCGTTGCGGGCGCGAGTGGCCTCGATCTTGCGCGCCACCAGCATGAGGACGCGCTTGTGTGGCTCCTCTGGCGCCTTCGTGACGGCGGCGGCCGAACCTTCCTCGTCCGCCGTGGTGAGCTGGCGCCAGCGTGACTTCAGCTCCGGGCTGGACGGTGTGGTTTCGGATGAGAGCGTGAGGGTACGTGCCACGCGGCGTGTGGACTGCTCAAGGCCACGCAGGATGTGGTCCGAGGAAATGGCCAGTGCCTTCTTGGTGACAGAGGCGGTGACGAACGGGTTACCATCACGATCCCCGCCCACCCACGTGCCGAGCCTAAGGAACGGCCTAATAGCCGGGGGAGTGAGGCCGGATTCGTCACCCTGCAGGGCGTCACAAATGCGGCGGTACACCTTGGGAACGGTGGTGTAGAGGGTCTCATCGAACACCGCCATGATGGAGCGGACCTCGTCCTCCGGGGTCGGCTGGTGTTCGCGCACCGGGGTGGTGCGCCACAGGGTATCGATCTCTTCTAGGAGCCGGCGTTCCAATCGGTGCTCGGATGTGGGGTTCTTCGGGGTGGCCTCGCGTTCGGCCATGTATTCGTTGATGCGGCGAATCGAGTTAGAGACGGCGCGGCGGCGCGCCTCCGTGGGATGCGCCGTGAACACGGGATGAAACCGCATCGAGGTGAGGCGGTTATGCGCGCGGTGTTCGCCGATTTCCTCGGCGAGCCGGCTGTAGGCACCCGCCACAGTGTCCGTTCCGTACAGATCTGAGTCCGTGTTTTCGGTCGGGTTCGCGTTCAGGAGGCGAACGCGATGGAACTCCTCGGCAAGGTTGACCAAATGGAAGTACACGGTGAAGGCCCGCGCTATTTCATCCGCGCGCTCGATCGTGAATGACTCCACGATCGCCTCGGCCTGCTCGAAGGCGCCCGCCGTTTCGTCTGAATAGGCGGCGATCATCGCTTGGCGGAGCCGCTCCACATCCTCGTACAGCCCAGACGATCCGCTTTCGCGCAGCACCCGGCCGAGTAGCGAGGTCAGAAGGCGTACATCGCCGCGCAGCTGTTCGGGTAGCTCGCCGCCAACGCCTGCGGCGCGCCCGCCTAGCGTGGCGGCTGGCGTTACATTCTCTTCAGACATGGCCAACATCCTAGGCGTGCACCTAGGACTTCTGGCCTAACGTTTCGCGGAGCGAGCAATGGGCGTTGATCACATATCAGAAGGGGATGACGACGGCGGGAACCTACGTGCGTACGGAAGGTTCCGTCGTCGTCGAAAAATAGTGGTTAAAGGACGAAGGTGAAAGCGGTATAGAAACCGAAAAGAATCAGGTGGGCGAGGCCGCCGGCGATCCGCGGGGTGCCTCTGAACGTGGCGAGCGTGAGGGCCATCGTGGCGCCGAAGATGACGAGGTTTGCGGTGCTCTCGGCCAGAACCACGTCTTGGTTGGTCAGGACGCCGATCATCAGCACGCTCGGAATCGTCAGGCCGAAGCTGGAGAGCAGGGCGCCGTGGCACAGGTTGGAGACCCGCTGGGGCTCACCGCGGTGGGCCGCCTTGAAGGTGGTGATCGTTTCTGGAAGGAACACGATGGTGGCGATGATGGCCGCGGGGAGGGCGGTGGGCAGGGTGAAGCGTTCGGCCGTCAGTTCGAGGAGCGAGGCCATGTCGTGCGCCAAAATCACGATCGGGACCGCCGTGGCCAGAAGGAGGAAGGCGCGTAGGGGAACCTCAGGGGCGCGGGTCACCGACGTGCGGGGCGGTTGTTCTGTGGCGGAAGCAGGGTTGGGGCTGGTGGACGTCTCTTGGTAATCGCGATGGCGCCTACCCAGCTGGAGGTAGAGGAAGCGGCTGTAGAAGATCGCGACGGTTACGGCGATGGCGATGGATTGAACGGGGGTGTAGGTGAACGCGACTGGTACGAGGAACGCGAGCGCTCCGAGGGCCATGATGCGCCACACATAGGCGCGGATGCCGGCGGGGTTCGGGGCGGCGCTTGAGCGGCGCGCGGCCATGATGATCAGCGCGATTCCGGCCACGAGGTTCATGATGATCATGGAGACCGTCATGATTGAATCGCGGGCAATTTCGGCGTGGTGGCCTGGGCCTAGCATGACGGCTGAGATCAGAACTACTTCGATGATCACGATGGACAGCGTGAGGATCAGCGTTCCGTAGGGATCGCCGAGGCGGCGCGCCAGGCCTTCCGCCTGTGCCACTACTCCGAATGAGCACAGGATGATCACGCCAATGAGCGCGGCGAGGATCGCCAGCGTTGCCGGTGTTGCGGGGTGATCGGGGATCAGCGGCGCCAGAAGGAGGACGATCCAACCGAGCGCCAAACGCCCGAGCGCAAGGGGAGTGGCCACTTTGGGAGAAGACACGATACATCAACTTCTGCGGGGCCGTCCCCGCTTGTGTAGTCATCCCGCGGGCCGTCCCGCTGGCTTCTTGCGCGATAAGTATACCGGACGGGGCGTGGACGCGATTGGCAATAGGCGGCGCGCGATGCCTAGGCTGAAGAGGTGTCTCACTTCTCCGCCCACGGCAGTGATGATCTGCCAGATCGAGGTACACCGAACGAGGGCCGGTCACATTCCGGCGAGCAATCCACGGTGCACGAAATTGCCGACGGCTGGCGCACGATTCTCCCCGCTGCGCTCGCGGCAGTGCCGCTTGGGTTGGCGCTGGGAGTGCTGGTTATCCAGACGGGACTTGAATGGTGGTGGGCGCCGATCCTCTCGGCGGTCGTATTCGCGGGATCCATGGAGTTCCTGCTGCTGGGGCTGGTTGCCGCTGGCACGCCACTTCCACAGATTGCAGTGAGTACCTTGCTGGTCAATTTCCGGCACGCGTTCTACGCGCTGTCGTTCCCTCTGGAGCGGGTCAAGGGAATTGGCTGGAAGATGTATGGAACGTTCGCGTTGACCGATGAGGCCTACGCCGTCTCCTCTGTACCCGAGGCTCACACGTGGTCTCGTACGAAGATCATCGCGCTGGAGGCGTCGTTTCATTTGGCGTGGACAGTTTGTGTAACGGCTGGAGCGTTGCTCGGCACTCTCATCCCGCCCGAGATCAAGGGCTTGGACTTCGCTGCCACAGCGCTGTTCATCGTGCTGGCTATCGAGGGGTACAAGGCGCACCGTTCGGTGCCTATCCCGCTTATTGCGCTGGCGTGCGCCGGTGTTGGTGCGGTGATTTCGCCGGCTAACATGCTACTCATCTCGATGATCATCTTCATCGCGTGCTTGATGGTGATGTATGTGCTGCGCGGGCGGCAGGAGCGGAATGCGCGCGGATCGGAGGGAACGAACTTATGACGCATGGATATGTTCTCGCGGCAATTCTGGTGACGGCGGGTGTCACGTGGGCATTGCGGGCCCTGCCGTTTGCGATCCTCGCCCCGCTGCGCGAAAGCAATATTCTGCGCTACATCAGCGAAGCCATGCCGGTGGGTGTCATGATCCTGCTGGCCGCCTACACCCTGCGCGACACAGCGCTGAATGTGGCGGCGATCAGTTCTGCGGCGCTCGCGGTGGGAGTGACCGTTGGTGTGCACCTGTGGAAAGGCAACTCGCTGATCAGCATTTTCGCGGGGACGGGCGTGTACGTGGTGCTCGCCTCGACGCTGCTCTAGGGGGCGAACGGTTAGAGGGTATCGATCAGGTCACGCACAAGCTGTGATGGCGTTACGTGGCGATCATGCGCCGCTGCATCTAGCTTGCTGCGCCGCTCACGATCGAGCCGCAGAGTGAATGGCTTCGCCTCGGTGCCCACACTCACAGGACGTCCAGGCGTTGGTGGCCCATAGTGCTCTCCGGTGTAGGGGACATCCGCCTCTGCATCGGCTGCCCAGCGCTCGATGTCCTCTTCGGTGAACTCGGTTCCATTAACGTCCTTGTAGGTTTTCATATCGTTCACCTTCCTAGGCCTAGTTCTTTCAAAACGCTCTTCGACGGTGGAGCGCAGTGGAAGATTAACCACTCATCCAATTCACGTTCTACGGCGACGAACTCTAGCAGCCTTCCGTTGTTGTCGATGCCAACTCCAACGTACTGTACGGGATCGGTCTTACGTGCCACCTTTGCGATGGCGGAGTCGAAGACTGTGACGGCATCGGTGTCTTGGATCTCTGGTCTTTTCGCGTGCACACGCGCATGAACGCGAACCTTCACCGTGGCCTCCAAAATCTATTTTGTAAGACATAAGTGTAGTGCGAGAATGACAGCTTGGGAAGGGCTCCCCACTGCTAGTGTTTTGGCGTTGACGCTGCTATAGGGATCCGACGTTGGCCATACTGATAGACCAATGTTGTCAGCTCAATGCTTATTACGGATGCATGGCACTACGAACTGAAGACTTGATTCGAGAAGGTTTCTCTGTGGATGAGAAATAGGTGTGAAAGGACAGATTAGCGAAAGCGTGCTCGAGCGCGGTCTAGGCAGTTAATTTAGAGGTGCAAGACCAAACGCAATGCTGCGTCAATCGACCGGAGTTCTTGAAAATCGAGGTGCCCAGCTAAGTCACCGAGTCGGCTTGGATCCACTGCGCGGGGCGCGCGAGGTCGGCAGATGTCACCACGCACGCGACGTCTCCATATCACGTAGAACCTGCGCAGCCTCTGCTCGATCGTTTTCCTCGGCAGCCAGTGCCTCGGCCTCCTCGCGTGCACGCTTCTGTACGTTGCGCACGGCGGCCTCTATGATTGCGTTGCGAATCGCTACTTGTACGAGAGTGCCATCAGCGGTGAGGTCGGCGAGTGCGTGTCGCGTCTCGTCGTCGGCAAAAAATGTGATCCGGGAGGCCATGAATCCAGTATCTCCCAATCCAAGAGCCGTGAGAAGTGGGATAACACCGCTCATAGTGGCTACGTAACCCATGTGTTACGTTGAACGGGTGACGTCCAAGCCCGAATTGAGCACGACTGCCCGATCCATCGCGGAACTCGCGCGCCGCATTCACGATTCTATGAGCAGTGTGGTGAGCGGAAAATCGGAGGCCATCGA
This sequence comes from Ancrocorticia sp., assembly GCF_052089425.1. Lineage (NCBI taxonomy): Bacteria > Bacillati > Actinomycetota > Actinomycetes > Actinomycetales > Actinomycetaceae > Ancrocorticia > Ancrocorticia sp. Next base: position 25,608 of record NZ_JBQCZW010000028.1, read on the forward strand.
TACCACGATTATGACGATGCTCGCCGGCGGACACCTTCTGATCGAGGACGTTCCGGGCGTCGGTAAAACAACCCTTGCCGCGGTGCTGGCCCGTTCAATCGAGGCGAGTGTGCGGCGCATCCAGTTCACATCGGACATGCTTCCAACCGACGTCACGGGCCTGTCCATCTATGACCAGACCAGCCAAGAGTTCCGATTCCATCACGGGCCCATATTCGCCAATGTGGTGATCGCCGATGAGATCAACCGTGCCACACCGAAAACTCAGTCCGCTCTGCTTGAGGCGATGGGGGAGCGGTCCGTAACTGTTGACGGCCACACATTCACGTTGCCTGAACCGTTCATGGTGGCCGCCACCCAGAACCCGCAGGATATGGAAGGAACGTTTCCGCTTCCCGAGGCCCAACGTGACCGGTTCATGGCAAGGATATCGCTCGGCTACCCGGATTCAGGCTCTGAACTGAGCATGCTGCAGGCACGCGGAAGCGTTGATCCGGCAAGTCGTGTTACCGCGGTGGCACGCACCGCCGAAATCCTCCAGGCTCAGCGCGCCATCGCAGACATCCACATGGAGGATGAGGTAGCGCAATACCTGATCGCGATCGTGGCGGCTACCCGCGATCATTCGGGAATCGCTCTAGGAGCTAGCCCGCGAGCCACCTTGCACTTAGCACGGATGGCGAAGGCCCGGGCTGCGATCAACGGCAGGCCATTCGTTACGCCTGACGATGTTGCCGCGCTCGCCCGCATTGTATTGCCACACCGGCTCATGGCACGCGGGCGATTTGCCTCCGTTGCCGAAAGCATCAACGCGTCCAGCGAGATCATTTCCGACATCGTGGCGCGCATGCCACTTGGATAAGCCGCGATGATGTTGACGCTCACTGGCCGCGGATGGGGATTCCTGAGCTTGGCAATTCTGCTCTGGATCGGATCCCGGTCAGTTGGCCTGCGCGATGTGTGGAGTTTCGGCATCCTCATTGGTGCCTTCGTTGTGGTGAGTGGAGGCGCGGCGGCCACTGCAGCCTGTGCACGATTAAGCGCCACGCTCACGCCTTCGCTGCCGTCCCCAACGCTCGGCGATACCGTTGCCGTCAAGACTCGCTTCTCCCACCGCTTGCCGTGGCCGGTTCACGTGATGGCACGCTGGCGGTTCGGCCCAGAACCAGAAATACTCACGCGAGAGGTGGACATTCCCGCGGGCGATGGCTGCTCCGTTGAGGTTCCGTGGGTGCCGCCGAGACGCGGCGTCAACGGGTTCAGGCTGGATTCTCTCACGATCCTCGGCCCGCTCGGCCTCGCTCGGCTCCGGCTCAAGAGAAAGGAAGCGGGCCACCTCCTTGTGCATCCTCCGATCCTTCCGCAGGTTCCCGCCCCGTTTGGAGAGTATCTGAACGGCACCGATAGCCCGCGCACTGCCAACGTTTCGGCACATAACACCGGCGAGCCCGCAGGGGCCCTGCGCGATTATCGCGATGGCGATGCGATGCGTGAGGTCCACTGGAAGCAGAGTGCCAGGCAGGGCCAATTGCTGGTCAACCTGCCGGATACGGAGCAACTGCCTGAACAATCGTTGTGGCTCGAAACCTCCCCGGACGCCTATCCGGATGATGATTCTTTCGAGCTGGCGGTGGCTACCGCGGCCACCATAGGCAGCGATCTCTTGAACATGGCAGACGTTCTCGAGTTCAACAACCACCATCGAGTTCACAGCGAATCCGAACTTCTGCGCCTGCTTGCCAGAGTGGACCGGGGCACCGCCAGCGAAGATGCCGGAGGCGAGGAAGCGGGGAGCCGCGGCGCTGGCACGATAGTCACGGCCACCGTGACCCCAGAACTACACAGGTCCTTGACCCGCATGGGCGAACCCAGTTCCGGAGTGCTGTACGTGCAGGAGGGCTCCCCAGATGGAGGCCACCAGGAAGTGGCCACCGCCAGCGATTGGCACATTGTCACGGTACCTGGGGAAGGAATGCCACGCATCGCCCCGCCGCACGCCACGGCAGATTCCGAGCCAGCCCCGGCAACGCGAATCCAAATTCTGCTGGGATCTGTGGCCGTATTCGGGTTGTGGATGCTGGCGATGTGGAGTTTCACCGGGGTGCTGGAACCGGGAGGATGGCTTCCCAAGGCCGCCGCACTAGCCGCCATCCTGATTTTTGGAGCAGCGGCTTTGCGCGCGCTCCGCCCGACGCTTCGCCCAAGTGCCGCTCTCACCTCCTTGTTCGTGGGGCTGGCGGCGGCCGCGTGGTGGTCCTATGACGCCGGACGGCTTGAGGGATGGTGGAACAACCACCGCTTCCTCTTCGAGGCAATTGGTCAGGAGGTCTATTTCGGCTCACCACCTATGGAGGTGGGAGGCGCCATGGAGGATCTGGTGCTGTTCCTGTTCCTTCTGGGCATTGTGGTCAGCACACTCTTCCTGATCGGCGTGGACTGCTTTGTTCTCAGCGCGGTGATGCCCGCCATTGCCATGCTGGTGCCGGTGACGGTGCTCAGCGAATCGTTGCCAGCTCCCATGCTCGCGGGTGCCGCCCTCCTGACCGCACTCCTCGTATTTGCCGGATCGCCGCGCCGCAACCTAGGCGCCGTAGTAGCCGCCCTAACCGCGCTAGCACTAGCCGCCGCCACGGTCGCGTGGGCACCAGCCTCCACCGACCGGGTGTGGAATCAGGCGAACGTCAGATCTCCCGTATCCTCCACCGTTCCCGATGTGACCGTGGCGCTCGGCCAAGATCTCCGCGAGCGCAGCGATGTGGTTGCCTTTACCTACGAGGGGGCGAGCGGCCCCATGAGATTCCCGCTTGCCACGCTCTCCGAGTTCACTCAGGGCCGTTGGCTGCCTCAAGACCAGATCAACGCCGGGGGCACCGATGTCCGAACGGCCAGAACCCCGGGCACGCTCACCCCCGAGGTGCTCGGAAGTCCTGAGACGATCGGCCCCGAACAGATGGGCGCCACCCAGCCCGTCACGATCACGATCGAGGGTTTGGTGAGCGAATGGCTGCCGATGCCCCATTCGCCCATACTGGTTGACGGCGTGAGTGAAAACTTCGATCCGGCGGACTGGATCTGGATGGAAGAATCGAACACCGCCCGCAAGGAGTCTGGCGGAACGCGCCGCGGCGATGAGTATCAGGTGTACGCGATGACCCTAGAACCAGAGATACTGGAGGTCCTGAGCGACGGCGCGCTGAGCACTTACCCAAATCCGGATTCAGCCCCCGAGCATCTGCAGCCCTACCTCGAACTGCCGGGAACCATCCCAGCCGCCATCTCCGAAACAGCCGAGGACGTCACGGCGGGAGCCGAAGGAAGCGTGGAAATCGCCACGGCTTTGCAGGAGTATTTCCGCAGCGGCGAGTTCGGCTATGACGAAGAAGCGCCCTACGAACCCGGGATGGATAGCGGGGATCCGTACGCCGTGATGGAGGCTTTGCTGGAGCAAAAGACTGGCTACTGCGTTCACTACGCCTCAACTTATGCAGTCATGGCACGCAGCCTCGGCATCCCCTCGCGTGTGGCGGTGGGGTATGCGCCGTTCAGCAGCACGGGAGCCTCAACACAGGTGCGCGGGGGAGAACTCCACGCCTGGCCCGAGATCTTCGTTGAGGAGGCGGGTTGGATCCCCTTCGAACCGACCCCCGGTGGTCCCGGAGGCGCCAGCCCCACGCAGGACCAAACCGCGCCAACCGAAGAGAGCACCACCGAATCCGCCGCGCCCACGGACACCGCAACGTCAGATTCTTCCCCCACCCAGACCCAGCAGCAGGACGCCAGCCACGACCCACCAACTCAGACGCCCGAAACCGACGCCCCCGCATGGCAACGATTCGCCCCGTGGGTGATTGTCGCGGCCCTCCTAGCGCTCGCGATCCCCGCGATGGCCCGCGCCGCCCGCACCATTGGCCGCCGAAACCGGAGCGCCACCCACGCATGGGCAGAGGTGGAGGAGACCGCCGTGGACCTGGGCCTAGACGCGAGCGATCTGCGCGCCCGCACCGGCGAGGCCGTGATCGAACACCTTGTAGCCACCCGTATGCTCATCAACCCAGATGCCATTGCCGCAGCTCGCGCGATTCTGGCCGCCGCCGATAAAGAACAGTACGGCGCGCCCGGTGATACCGCGGCCCCCGATCGCCCTGCCCCGCACCCGGACAACCTCCGCACCGTCCTAGCCGAACTGCGGCGCCAATCCAGCCGCCGCCTGCGCGTGAGCGCCCGCCTGTGGCCCCGGTCATTAGTTCATCGCGGCGCGCGTATATCGTGAGCTTCGCCGTCGTCGTTAAAAAAATATATTGAACTCATCACGGAACGCGCTCAAACCGGAGTTGTTCCAGAATAGGGGTTATCCTAGTGCTATGAACGGACCGGATTTCAAGGAAGCGCTGCGTGGAGCAGGGCTGCGGGTGACCTCGCCTCGTCTGGCGGTGCTGTCCACGATCTCGCGGCGCCAGCACGTGGACGCGGAAACGATCATCAGCGACGTTCGCACCCAACTGGGGAAAGTCTCCCAGCAAACCGTCTACGATACGCTGCACGCGCTTTCGGGCGTGGGCATTTTGCGGTGTATGACGCCTGATGGCGGCGCCTCGCTCTACGAAATTGAGCATCACGATAACCATCATCACCTGCTGTGCCGCAACTGTGGGCGCCTGATCGACGTCCCGTGCGCCACCGGCGATGTCCCGTGCATTCACCCGCCCGAAGAAGGCGATATCACCATCGATTTCGCCGAGGTCATTTACCACGGGCTGTGCGCGGATTGCACGGCGCAGGACAAGTAAGTGGGCGGGGCCAGAAGCAGGTCCATCGCCATTTTTAACGACGACGACGAACCCATCCTCCAACCCCGCCCCGACAAGTAGGTGACCGGTGTGGCGGCCTATTAATCGTCCGAGACAGTCACCGTAACCTCGATGTTGCCACGTGTGGCATTCGAATACGGGCATACCTGATGGGCCTCATCTGCGAGGGTCTGAGCCGTGTCATGATCCACGTTCGGGATCACAACTTCAAGCGCGACGGCCAACTGGAAGCCGCCCTTGCCGTTATCGCCAATAGAGACCTTCGTGCCAACAGTCTCGTCTTCCATCTTGACCTTGTGGCTTGAGGCCACGCTAATGAGCGCCTGATGGTAACAAGCGGCGTATCCGCAGGCGAAGAGCTGCTCGGGGTTCACGCCCTTGCCGGATCCGCCCATTTCCTTCGGCGGAGTCATATCGAATGAGAGCGAACCATCCGCCAACTGGACCTTGCCGCTGCGGCCAGCGCCGGTTGAAAGTGCTTCTGTCGTGTACTGAGCTTCCATCATCATTCCTTACGTGCCGATGTTGTGGTTCTCTTTTAGGGCTTTGGGCCCGACTTCCCTTCGAGTCTCCCGCCTTATGTGCTCGGACACAAGGGGATATGCGCGATCATCCACCATGAGCGAAAACTCTGGTGTGGGCTGCGGGGTGGCGGAACGGCGTTATTAGGCTTGGGGTGGCGGGCGGTGCTTTGGGTGCTGGAACTATGGTGCTGGAACTTTGAGCGCCGCAACGCCGAGGTTACGAAGATACGAAGGCCACGAGGCTACGAGGCTACGAAGGACCAGTTATGACCCACGCACTGTTTGACCCGCTCACGCTGCGGGACACCACGATCCGCAACCGGATCTGGATTCCGCCCATGTGCCAGTATTCGGCGGAGAAGCAGGACGGCGTGCCTACATCGTGGCACCTCATGCACTACGGCTCGTTCGCGCGGGGCGGGGCCGGGTTGGTGACCGTGGAAGCCACGGCGGTTGTGCCCGAGGGGCGGATTACACCGCAGTGCCTAGGGATATGGAACGATGAGCAGGCGCGGGCCTTTGCGCCGATGACGGAGCTTATTCATTCGCAGGGCGCGAAGGCGGCGATTCAGCTGGCTCACGCTGGGCGGAAAGCATCCACGTGGAGGGAGTGGCCGGGGGAAGCGGGCGGGACTGGTGCTCGACCTGGCTCTCGATCTGGTTCGGTTTCGGTGGAGGACGGCGGCTGGCAAACGGTCGCACCATCCGCCGTGGCTTTCGGTGATCTTGCCGAACCGCGTGAGCTGACGGTTGCGGAGATCGGGGAGCTTGTACAGGCATTTGCGCGGGCTGCGCGGCGGGCCGTTGATGCCGGGTTTGATGTTCTCGAGATTCACGGGGCGCACGGGTATCTTGTCCACGAGTTTCTATCGCCTGCCTCCAACATGCGGAGCGACGAATATGGTGGCGACATGGTGGGCCGGGCGCGTTTCCTGCTACAGATCATCGATGCCGTTCGCGCCGAGGTTGGCGAATCCATGCCGATCATCGTCAGGCTGTCTGGGACCGAGTGGGCGCCAGAGGGCTACTCCATGGAGGAGATCATCGATCTGAGTAAGTGGTTGGGAACGCACGGGGTAGATTTCCTCTCCATCTCCACGGGCGGAAACATCTCGGGCGCTGGCATTGCGGTGGGGCCCGGATATCAGGTGCCCACCGCCGAAACCATTCGTGAGGGCTCTCATATGCCGGTTGGGGCTGTCGGCGTTATTGTGGACCCAGCGCAGGCCGAACAGATTGTGGCGCTTGGGCAGGCCGACGTAGTGTATCTCGGGCGCGAATCCCTTCGCGATCCCAACTTCCCGATTCGGGCGGCGCGGGCGCTTGGGTTTGACGAGCCCTACATTCCGCCGCAGTACGCGCGGGCGTTTTAGGGGGCTGGATCGCGGGGGTCCGGTTCACGGGCGTCCTGCTCACGGCGGTGGCAGAACATACGTAGGCCGCGAACCTATCCGAAAGGTACGCGAGAACCTATCCGAAAGGTAGTGGACACGATGGAGACCTCGAAGAACACATCGAAGTTGCCCAACTGGCGGTGGGATGGACTCAGCACCATGGGGGCCATCGCCGGAATTGTGCTGGGGTGGATTTGCGCGTCACTCTTCGCTAACCCTTCGCCGATCGGCTGAGGGAACAAGGGTAGGCAGAGAAAATGGGCGATTCGATCGGTGTACACGGTGTCCGGATCGGGCACTGGACGGATAGTGATGCCCAAACTGGGTGCACTGTTATCGAGTTGCCAGAAGGAACGGTGGGCTCCGGTGAGGTGCGCGGTGGAGCCCCTGCCTCCCGGGAACTCGATCTACTTGCTACGGACAAAGCTGTGGAATCCGTTGACGCCATTTGCCTGACCGGTGGATCGGCGTTTGGACTAGCGGCCGCGGACGGCGTTATGCAGTACTACGAAGAGGCCGGACGGGGCGTTCCCACTGCTGCCGGCAACGTGCCGATCATCCCGACGCTGGGCATTTACGATTTGGCTGCCGGGAATGCTGGCGTGCGCCCAACTCGTGAATCCGGATATGCGGCTGCCCAGGCCACACGGAGCGATCAGGACATTCAGGTTGTGCGTGGGCGGGTTGGGGCCGGCGCCGGGGCCTACGTGAGCCAGTGGCGCGGTGCCGATCGCAAGCCCGGCGGATTGGGGTACGCCGAATACCGCCTCGGGGAGCTCGTGGTTTGTGCCATCTGCGTGGTCAATGCGTTTGGTGATATCGATTTGGGTGGGGCACCGATCTCGCTCGAATCGGCTGAGCTCATTACCCAGATGGTTCCCACGCGCACTCACACAACGATCGGCGCTGTCATCACCAACGCGAAGCTAGACAAAGTTGGCTGCCACATCCTTGCTCAGGGCGCCCACGACGGCTTGGCGCGCGCCATCACCCCGCCCCACACACGCTTCGACGGCGACGCCTTCATTTCCGCCGCCACCGGGGAGATTCCTGCGCAGATCGACGCCGTGCGGTTACTTGGCGTTGCCGCCGTGACCGATGCGATCCGCAGTGTTGCGGGGTTATCCGAGTAGAGTCGGGGTTTTTCCGACGACGGCGGGGCCTTCCGTTCGCACCACCGCTTGCTTTGGGTGGTGGTTGCGTTCGTTCGCGGGCTGGCGGACCGCTGGTTCGTCTATCGTTCTTGGCCTGATCCGTCAATTATTCTTCTCCTAACGCCATGCCTTGGACTCTTCCTCCTTTCTGCCTGACAGTTTGCCAAGTCTTTGGCGCTGTCGTGATCCTCGTGGTGTCCCCAGAATCAGCCCTGTGGATGGGTGCGGAAACGTGTTGGAGGGTGCCTATAGGCTGGATGGTATAGAACAATCGTTTGAATCTGGATGGTTCTACCAGTCTAGGTGCTTGCTTTCGTCAGAATGTGTGGGAGGGGTCTTCTAAACTGGAGGTAGTAGAACAAAGGTTTGGAACACAAATTGGTCGGGGGTACTCCGTACAGGCGGGATCTCAACCATTGCAACGGAAGCAGGCAGGGAGGTGGAGAGCGTGGAACTAGAGGGCACGGTGGCGGGTCGTGATATCAAGACGGCTGCCATGGACAAAATTCGCCGCGGGATCACATTGTTGAGCGCCGGAGCCAACGATCTGCCTGTCGCTAGCCTGAACCTAGCTGAAAGTGTGGACCTGATCGGGAACCTGAAAACCCTCGGTCTGACACTGGATGGGTTGACGATGGCCGCAACCGGGCATGTTACCGCGTTGCAGGCAGCCCGGAGGAAGGCTCAAGAAGACGCTGTATCACCCGATTCCCCAGACTCACCGTCTGGTGTGGAGCCGTTGCCGGGCCCGGATCGGACGATGCATGACCTGATCGCTAACAGCGGTAAGTCGTCTCGTAAGCAGGCTGGTGCCGAAATCTCACTCGCGAATCTTGCGACCGAGTCGTTTCCGGGGTTTGTTGCCTCCATGCGCAGGGGAGAGATCTCTGCCGACTACCTGAGCGTGCTTAAGCAGGTCGCCCGCACCCCAGACCTCCTCACCAAGGCTGAGACAGACGAGACTAGGTTGTTGGCTCTTGCTCGTGAGTTGTCGGTTGATGAGTTTCGCAAGAGTATTCGGGCGTGGTTGTTTCAACATGCTCCACAGATAGCTGAGCGTGAGGTCACACGTCAGGAGCGTCAAGAAAAGT
>NZ_JBQCZW010000029.1:0-28607 GCF_052089425.1 Ancrocorticia sp.
AGGCCATTCCAATGCCCCGCGACACCCTATTCCAATCTCCTGCACCACAACACCGTCAGCCACCCCAAGGAAATCGAGAGAAGTGAAAACGTGTTTTCATTTCCGAGATTGACGAAGGTGTTGAAAGTGCGAAGCACTAAACTCCCCAGATGGGTCAGGTTCAAACTTTCGACCAAGGGACCAGCCTTGGCGGATGTTCGGGTCTGGCCCTTTTTGCGTATCTCGCTTGTCTCTGTCCCGGTTGCCTCGACGTGGGCGCGGGCCTGCTCGGCCCAGATGAGGGCGTCGGCCTGAAGGTCTGGGTTCGACAGTCCGTCGTAGGGCGTGGGGTCTGATGAGGGTTTGGTTGAGTCCAAGGCCGCATCATCTGTTGGGGTGGTGCTGGAAGGATGAATTCTATGCCGAAGAATCAGTACAGTGATGAGTTCAAGCGAGATGCTGTCGCGCTTGTCGAATCAGGTATCGCACAGAAAACCGTGGTCAGGGATCTTGGGGTCTCGAAGTCCGCGTTACAGGCGTGGGTGCGTGATGCGAAGTTTCAGTCTCACGGGATGACCCTATCGACAGATCCTGACGAGCGGCGCGAGATGGCTGGGGCCGGTGCCCGTATCAGGGTGTCGGTCGCGCACGGCATGTTCGGCTTCGTTATCCACGATCAGCAGTTTGCCCGGTTGCGTCGTCTGATGATTCTCGAGCAGTACCGCGACGCCGATGTGTCCACGCGTTTGCACACTGCCTTATCGCCCGTCGGCTGACCTCTCAGATAGACTTGTTCTGGAGCTTGTTCGCATCGAGAGAGTTCCGTGAGGGCCTCGATCCCGAGCAGACCGCCGTAGTTTTCTTCGCGCCGATCCACTTACTGATCCAGCTACGCCGACGGTAGCGAAGACCAGTAGCGTCCCAACATACTCCTCGCCGGGCATATCCGGCATTTCCGCCGGACCCATCTGAAGGAGAACTGATGCAGTGGTACCAGCTGGTAATCAGGATACTGTTCGCGGTGATCTTCATCGCCGGAGGAATCGCCCACTTCATCCTAGGCCGACTGCAGCCCGAAGGCTACGCAGTGTTTGCCGACACCGCCCTGTTCCCATGGCTGAGCGAGTTATGGGCGTCCTTCGTCATGCCCAATATCGGCTGGCTCACCATTGTGCTCGGGGTCTTCGAGATCGGATGCGGGATCGGCGTGCTGTGGAAACGCACAGTGACCATCGCAACGCTGGGCATGATCGCGTTCCTAGTGTTCATTACGATCGTGGGATACGGCTTTCCTGCCGCCATTTTGGGCGAAGACCTGCTGAAGAATCGGTTGATTACCATTCTGATGACAGGACTGCTCCTACCTCTGCTCATAACACGGCGCGAACCTTCCCCCGACTCCCGATCGTAATCAGGAGCCACAGGAAACCGGGATGCCCTACATGAACGGTCATCGAACTGGATCGCCCCACCTGGGGGAGATCTGAGCCGGCTGATCGACTCTGCCGACAGCCGTGCGTCGCGACCGGCACCGGCGGCATTTCCATCGCTGGGCACCAGCGGATGTCTTGCCTGATTTATAATGATCGGGTCATGGAAGATCGGGCACAGTCTGGCCCGTGGGGATGGTTTTCGCACAACGGACAGACCATCACAATGATCAGACCTGGAAAGTCAACGGCCCTCTCCCTTTATGCTGCGAGGAGTATAAAGACCACGTCTTTTCCCTACCGCTACGCCACAAACCCCGAGAATATACACCACGTTTTGACCTTTAGCCCGTGTAGCTTTGATACCACTGGTCGTGTCATTCTGGCGGTTTCCCTTTTTCAGATCTGTATGCAGACGTGGCCTTGGTATATGTCAAGTGGACGCCAAATACCGATGACAAGCCGCCTACATGGGACTCATGAGAAGGCACCTCAAGGCTTCAGATCGGTCTGCGAGCATAGCCGTGGAATATACAAAGTGGAGGCTAAATACCGATACGTAGCAGCACCACAACTGGAATCGCACGCCGCCTTCGGACCTGCAGGGTTACAACTCGCCCAGTCCCGGATGCACCGTCAGGCCGAACACCAGCAACGTCCTGCTCTTAGAACTCGCGACGCCGCGGCGTGTGAGGTGCGATGACAGGGTGGCGCCGTGCACACTACGCTGTTGAGCAAGGTCATTGACGGCCGCACCGGCAAGATAGTCGTCGACAAGACGATCGACCTCGGCAGGGGTCAAGAAGGTTTGAGGATTCCCAATCGTCCTGACGACTTGCCCCCGAACGTCCCGTAGCGGGGCGATGTCGACCCGCTACGATACCCGGTAGACCCCACGCCTCCAGCGGGTTATCAACGTTCTCGGCCTCGGGGTGAGGGTTGAGAACTCTCTACGTTGTGACCCCAAGATTGGCGAAGTGCTAAACGCCCCACTCAGGCGAGGTTTAAACCTTCAACCAACGAACCGCTTGTCGGTCGAGTGTGCTCAGCGGGCCGTGTCGTGGACGATGGAGACGTTGAGGGCCGTGTTTGCGTCCGCTGCCGTTTCGAGGGCGGTGACGATCTGATCGAGGGGAAACTCGTGGGTCACGATCGATTCGATGTCCACCTCCCCGCTCTCCAGCAACGCAAGCACGTCGCGTACGTCTTGTGGCGTGTATCCGCCTGAGCCCGAGATTCGTTGCGAGGCAAACGAGAGCCGGCTGAAATCGACCGGGATCGGGGTGGAATGGACGGCGACGACGACGAGGCGGGCGGTGATCTTCCCGATGTCTTGGAACGTGGCGATGAGACTGTCCGCGCCAGCGGCATCCACGTAGATGTCCACGTTCGCGGTGGGCCCGGTCAGAGACGGTGCTGTGCCGAACAGCTCCGTGGCTTTGGTAACCAGATCGCTCGATCCGGGGTTGACAGTCTCGAAGCCGAGGCCTGCGGCGATACCAAGGCGGAAGTCGGACAGGTCGGCGATGAGGACCTTTTCGATTCCGAGCCGGCGCAGCCCAACGGCCGCGCCGATGCCGATGGTTCCCGCACCCCACACCACCGCGGTCTCTCCAGGCTGTGGCTGGCCCTGCTTCGCAGCGTGCATCGCGACGGTGAGGGGTTCGATCAATGCACCGGCCTTGTCGGAGATCGCGTCGCTGACCGGGTAGAGCTCCACGCCGGGTTTCGGATGCGGGACGAGGATGCACTCCGAGAACCCGCCCAGAGTCCCGGCGCGAGAGGTGTCACCGCGCGCGAGCAACGGGTACGGGTAGACCCTTTCACCAACATGGAACTCGGTGACGTTCTTTCCAACGGCCGCGACACGGGAGATCATCTCGTGGCCGAACTCATCACCGATCGTGTTCCGGTGTGCCTCGGGCCCGTGCAGGTACACCGCCACATCCGTGCCGCACACACCCGCGTGCAGATTCTGGATCAGCACGTCGTCATCCCCGATGGCAGGCGTCGGAACCTCGACAACCTCCACAGCGTGGGGTCCGTTGTAGATCGCAACTTTCATCTCAGAACTCCTCGCTCGTCTTCGCATATGCCGCGATCCTCAGTATACGAGGCAAGGATTCCAACCGGGGTACACCACCGAGTTAGATGCGCAGATACCTTGGTGCGGTGAATCCGGTTCCGCTTCGCCAGCTCCTCCACTGTCGCACCGTCGCGGTAGTCGGCTGCCAACCGTTCAACCTTTGGTTCGTTGTGGCAAAACTATAACGGTTCCGTTAGACTAATGACATGGAATTGAAGATGATGTCGCGCGATGACTTATGGGGGATCGCGGATACCCAGCATGGCTTCGTCACTGCCGTGCAGGCCGTCGAGGCTGGCGTGAGCATGCAAGCTCTCCAGATGCTCGTGCATCGGGGCACCCTAGACCGTGTAGCCCATGGTGTTTACCGCTTTCCGAAGTACCCTGTTGGCGAGCACGACCAGAAGATGCTCGCCGTGTTGTGGACGCGTGTTCCAGAGGCGGCTCTGTCGCATGAGACTGCGCTGGATCTGTACGGGATTAGTGACGTCAATCCCTCACGGATTCATCTGACTGTCTCCAAGAACCGCCGGTTCCGCCGCGCTGATGGCGCGGAGTACGTCGTCCATTATGAGGATCTCGACCCTGAACAGATTGGCTGGTGTGACGAGATGCCGACAGTGAAACCGGCGACGGCGATCGCGCAGTGCATCTCGTATGGCACACCGACCTATCTGCTTCGCCAAGCTATTGATCGCGGACACGCGCAGGGGTATCTCAAGACGGACGAACGAGAAGCGTTGATGTCGGATCTGGATACTCGCCATGAGGGATGACCAAAATCCATCGCGCATGGCTGCAATACTTGGTGCCCTGAGACCGAAGAGCAAGCAGCCTGCCTCTGCGAAGGTACTCAATGTCTGGATCGCTCAGGCTGAGGGACAAGTTGGTGAAGAAGCACAGGGAGGCAGGCTCGGCTGGCTGATCGCATCGTCAGTCGCAATAGCCGCCGTCCAGCGCGCTCTCGATACGGACGGTCGCCAACTCTTCCTGCTGAAGGGTGGCACTCTGTTGCAGCATCGGCTCGAAGTCACAGCTAGAACGACGAAGGACGTCGATGGTCTGATCCGCGGTGACATGGAAGACTTCTTCACCGCGTTGGAAGGGGCGCTTGATGAGCCGTGGGGTTCACTGACGCTACGCCGAGGAGAAGTGCACGTCATTGACGTGCCGAACAAGATCGTGAAGCCCCGGCGATTCGATATCTACCTTGATCTGCGAGGGGTGACGTGGCGGCGCGTTCAGTTCGAGGTGTCGCCCGATGAGGCAGGCATCGGGAGAGAACAAGAACTTGTTGAACCACCATCGTTGCGCGGTTTTGGGTTGCCTGATCCAGACGCGCTAGTGGGGATAGCGATGAGGTTCCAGATCGCGCAGAAGATTCACGCAGTTTCCGATCGGCACGAACCTCCGGATATTGTCAATGATCGACCACGCGACGTTGTTGACTTGCTCCTGTTACGAGACCTGATTACTGCCACGGGTAATCCCTCGCTCGCTGATGTTCGAGACGCTGCCGTAACGCTCTTCGAGGCGCGCTCCTCGGAAGCTCTGCAACTAGACTTACCTACGAGGCCTTGGCCACCAACGATTCAGGCACACGATCACTGGAACAACGACTTCTCGAAGGCAGCGGCATCTGCGAACCTCAACATTTCGCTAGACTCCGCTGTCGACGCGCTTAACCGTTGGATCGCCGAAATCGCACAGAGCAGTTAGAGGCCCGAAAGTGGCGCACGACGCCGACGCGTGTAAGGTGTGACGATACAGTCGTGCGGTGCACACCATACTGCGGAACGAGGCTGCCTAGCGCTGCACCGGCCAATTAGTCGTCGATGAAGCTATCGACCTGACAATTGCGCCTCGAATGTCCCGAATCGATGCAATATCAGCCTTCTGCGCTACCTAGCAGCCGCCAGTTTCCGGCGGCTTGTCAGCGTTCTCATCCTCGCGGGAAGGTTGAAAACTATCTACGTAGAGACCCTGATATTGGTGGGGATTGAAAGTGAGAAGGGCTAAACAGCCCAGATGGATCAGATGTGAACCTTCGACGAAGGGACCATCCTTGGAGGACGCTCGTCTGGCTCTTTTTGCGTGTCCCAGTGGCCAGCAGCTTGAGCTTGTGAGTGTGTGACCAAGGCCAGGACGTCGGCTTGAAGGTCCGGGGGCGACAGCTTGCCGTGGATGGCAAGAACCAGAAGATTCCGAATATCGCCGACTAGCACGGAGTCTCGTGGATTAAGTTCTTTGTTTTGCTCCGGATTGAGGGATGGAGGTTCTGAGGGATCAATACGCCATGTGGGGTTACATCACGCCATGTGGGGTTACATCGGATCTCAGTCTGCTTCGAGGAGTACTTAGTCTCGGGCTCATACGAACACGCACGACCGGGCACATAGATAAGCCAGGAATTGCAGGGTCTACAGCGGTGAAATCTGAGGTGCGTAATGTTGAGCATCGAACCTCTGGTCAGATCGCGCAATTCCTGAGGATAGTAATTCGTTTGACGTTGGGAAATAATACTCAATTAGATGGACTTGGGGTCCTCTCTTGCACGTCTCTGAACTACTTCTTGGACCTATAAACGAAGCTAACAGCCACAGTCGCGATGCCGACGAGCCCACCTACCACTTTCTTCGCTCCATCTTTGCTTTTATCTTTAAGGTCGTCTTTCTTGGCTTGGCACGGGAAGCAGATCTTATGACTGGGGTCGATGTCCTCAATCGGCTTACCGCACTTGGTGCAGACAAAAAGCAGCTTGTCGGTGCACTTCGTGCAATAGACATCGTCCGCGCCGTAATCAGACTTTTCTATCGATGCCTCGCACTCAGGGTTAGGGCAGCGCTTGATTCGCTTATCTTTCATCGTTCTGTTCTGCGTCCTCACTGGGTTCAAGGTAGTACGTTGTGGTTTCAGAAAGCTGCTTTCTGATCTCGTCAACGCCGGAGATGGACTTCGAGCGATTCTCCCAAATCCCGTCTCTTAACAGGACGTCAGTTGGGTCGAGTTCCCTGAGCTTCGGCGTGTTAGGAATGACCGTCGCGTTTAGGAACCTTCCATATTCGTCGATCGTGGTGAGCATTGCGCTCGTTTCACCTAGGTCAAAGTACACAGCGGCTTTCAGAACATATGACCTGTGAATAGCCTCGAAGCATTTGTTGATGCTAGCCATCCGGGATTCGATTTCAGCGGCACGCTTCGATTTCTTGTTCTCGTACTTCCTATCGAGCAAATATTGGACGTCAGATTGCATTGCAAGAGCCATTTGGGAGCTTGCGTCGCTCAAAGCTTTAACGGCTTGGGCTGAGACGAGCTGCCCGAAAGGACCGTCTTGGATCTGCCTCGCTTCGAGGTAAAGATTCATACCCGAGAAGTAGAGTCCGAGCCTATCGTTCTGCTGGCCCTGAATTACTTCGGCAATATCTTCGGTAATCGATTCAAGAGCCTCTGTGATTTCGTTCAATTGCTGCTGCATCGCGCGTAGCTGCATCGCACTTGCGGCGTCTGCCGGGTTAATCCCTTGATTAACCAGCTCTTCTTTGATCGGCACTTTCGGTCCAAAACGGCCCTTGGTATCTCTGAACTGTGCAAACATGTCGCCAGCTTTGTTGGTATCAAACTTAATGAGGCCTTTGGCTAGCGCCTCTTGGACATCTTTAGTGGCGTCGACGACATAGCGAACCTCGGGCTTTTTGAGAAGTGGTGCAACATTGGTTGCGTGGTTAGCCGCTGACATTGCAGCCTGTGCAACCTTGTCAATAGTCTCCAGTGCCTGCTGCTGGTGGTCGGAGATGGACTTCTTAAAGGCGGCGATGGCAAACTGCTCGTCACTGGTTGAGATGGTCGTATCCTCAGCTTTTACTATATCGTCCATCAGGCTCCTTGCGACAAAACTGTTAAGTACCCGCTAGCTCAGGCTTGCAATCTCTGGGGCAGGTTTATTGTGACACGAAGCGGTAGTGTATTGTGCCGCAATTCTTATGTAGCGCTAGGAAAGTCACAAGAAGTTTCGGCAGCTGCCACGACTAGGTGCACGACTACCCTTCGGAGCGGCCCTCCGAGGATGGGGCGTTATAACTGGCTTCGCAAGGTGTTGAGCTGACAGTTCTCGAGCCAATCTCTCCGGGAGATACTGAACTGAATGTACCGCGACGAGGAACCTAGAAAGGTCTCCGTGCTTCCGATGCCAGTCTCCTTCATTCCGATCCGTCGCAGGATCCGTACCGAAGCAACGTTCGCCTCTACGGCCTCAGCCCAGATCTGTGTCAGGCCGAGGGTAGCGAATCCATATGCGAGCCCTGCGTTGGCTGCCGCTATCCCTACGCCTTGCCGCCATCTTCTTGACGGACCGATCACGAACCCAAGCTCACGCATTCCGAGGGTGTCACCATAGAGATCGACGTACCCCATGGGCTCGTTGTCCCGGATGACCATCAGTCGAGTCAATAGGGGATCCGGCTTCTCGATTGCCTCACGCCATGACGCGACTGCTTCGGCGGTAGATGTGCGCTGTTTCCATCCAGCGTGAGCGCAAAACAACGGATCGGTGGCCCATGAGGCAAGCTCTTCTGCATCGGAGACGCCCATCGACCGCAGTTCGAGGTTCATGTACGGATGGTAGCAGTTATGTATAGACTCTTCGCTGCCATTCGACAGTTAAGCATAGAGAATGACTGCGGGTGCTGCGAAGACGGCACCGAAGTTAATGCTTGCAGTTGAGCGTTGGTAGCATTCCGCCTGCCGAATAAGAGATGCCGTACTACAATCTAGTACGTATCGGTGTTGATCGTTGCCGATTAACAGCTGAACCTTTACCAAATCTAGGCCGCCCATATGCGTGTATCACGGTAACTAGCAGCAGCGCTAATAGGATGGAGCACGAGTGGCAGTAGAAATGGGCCTGTGGAGGGCCGACGGGGACAAACTGACGAGGCTCGTGCCCACATCGATCGGGCTGGAAAAACAACTTGAAACATATATCGAGTCAGACCCGGGAATGTTGGGGGAGACTCTCCTCATTATAGGAAGACAGGTCGCGACTGCATTCGGAGGATTCATTGACTTGCTTGCACTGGATGAAACCGCTGCGGTACATGTCTTTGAGCTCAAGCGCAACAAGACGCCGCGCGAGGTTACCGCTCAGGCTCTTGATTACGGATCATGGGTGTCGACTCTCGGTAGATCTGATATTCAAGCAATATTCGAGCATTATCGCCCAGGTGCTGCACTTGAGGAGGCCTTCGCAGAGTGTTTCAACGAAACACTTCCCGAGGAGGTCAACGCTACTCAATCGTTCACGATCGTTGCAGCAAGTCTTGACGCGGCAACGGAGCGCATTGTCCGCTTCCTCAATGAAGATTTCGGAGTTCCTATCAATGTGCTCTTCTTCCGTCATTTCGTTGATAATGGTGCCTCGTACCTCGCCCGCACGTGGCTCGTTGAGAACGAAAACCAAGCAGTGACCCCCAGTGCAACGGCTGCGCGAAAGACAAAGACTCGTGAACCGTGGAATGGCAAAGACTGGTATGTGGCCTTTGGGGAAAATGAGGGCTCCCGGCAGTGGGTAGACGGCATGAAGTTTGGTTTTGTTTCTGGTGGTGGAGGTAAATGGTATTCGCAGACCCTCAAGAATTTGCCGGTAGGTGCCAGAGTGTTCGTCCACATTCCGAAATCAGGATACGTAGGCGTAGGTATAGTCTCTGGCGAGGCTCAGCGTTTCGATCAGCTCTCCGTTGACGTCGGCGGTGTTCCTAAGCTGCTTAGTGACCTCCAACTCGTAGGCACATACTGTCACGATGGTGACGAGGATGATGACCTCGCCGAATGGGCGGTGCCGGTGGAGTGGATTCACACGGTTGCCCGAGAGCAGGCCGTTTGGCGCAATGGCATGTTCGCCAACACGAACACCGCGGCCAAGCTCCGCCAACAATTCACGATTGAAAACGTGAGTAACGCCTTTAGGTTGGAGGACTGATTCGTCTGGAATTGGCGGATGCTCAACGAGTTGAGCGGAGTGCGGAGGGCTCTTTCCCGTACTGGGGCCAATTCATGCTGGGCCGCGTTGTTGTTATTCTGGCGGTATGAGTACGCGTGACACTCCGGAGCAGATCGGTGACTTGCCGAGAATTGGCCGCCCTGCCAATAGTGCGCTCCTTCTTCAGGGATTAACTACTCTCGCCGAAGTGGCGGCCTTTGGGAAAGCACAGCTGGGTGAGCTTCATGGTGTTGGCCCAAAGGCAATCCGAATCCTGTCTGAAGCCATCGCGGCCGCAGACATTGAGTGGGCGGATTAACGGTAAGTACACACCACTAGGTTCCTGAAGGCCGGCCTTCTGTTTTTGTGCCACTCATAAATCTGACCGCAAAGCCATCTCGGTTATGTAACCGATAATCAACGTGAGACAGCACAGCCCCAGCATAGCGGCGAACGCATAGCACGCCCCGAGTTCGGATGTGACGCCCAGTTGGAGGGGGATTCCAAGAATGGCGACGCCGAGCGCGCCTCCGGTATTTCGAGCCGCTTGGATGATGCCGCCCACTTTGGAAGCGTGCGCCGTGGTTGCGATGCGTTCGACGGCGATAAGTTGGGAGGGTAAGCCGACGCCGACCCCAGCTGCAGCGAGCGCACTTCCGATACTGGCCGCCACTACGAAAGGTGCCCAGACGAGCGTCAGACCCATGAGGGCGATGAACCAGGCGATGCGGGTTGTGTCGCGGCGTTCGGCGAGAACACCGCCAATGCCCGAGCCGATGGCAACGCCGATCAGGGTGGGCGTGACGAATACTGCCGAATGTGCAACATTCGGGTGAAACTTCGTTTGGAGCAGTAACGGGAGATAGCTGGACACCCCGAATGCGATGACGGCCAACAGCATTGTCTGAGAAACCGCTCGCCGCACCTGAGGCGACCTCCACAGACGTACCGGGCCAGTCGCCGATGCTGATTGGGCACCGCGGGGTAATGTCAGCCAGCCTAATAGGATCGGAAAAACAGCGACGGCTGCAACGATGAGGAGTGAGCCTCGCCAGCCAAGCGAAGTGCCTAGCCACCCTCCGAGTGGGCCGCCAGCGAGGGTAACGGTGGCTTGGACGGCGCCCATGAGCCCGATGAGTCTGCCATAACGCCCCGGGTACACGGCGATGATAGCCGCGAACCCGGCTGGAACGATGGCGGCAGACGCCATCCCTTGGAGTGCTCGGGCACCAAGTAGCCACGTGATCGAGCCTGCGGCCGATGCGGCCCATGTGGCTGTGGCCCACAGTGCCATGCCGGCCATAAACACAGTGCGGGGGCCAATCCTATCGGACAGCACTGCCCAGACAGGGATAAACAGCGTTGAGGTGGCGAGGTAAATGCCAGTGACCCAGCCGTACCACCCGAGGGCATCGAGTTCCTTGGTGAGAGTGGGCAGGCTGACGGTGAGGAAGGTCTGCATCAAGCTGGATGCAGCGGTGGCCAATAAGACTGTCAGAATGCAGAGTCGCCTGTGGGCGTTGCCCCAATTGCTGGCATCCTTGTTCATGATTGGGCGCCGTCAAGCACGGTGACGGTGCCAGCTGCTCCATCCACGAGCACGGTTGCGCCGTCCGGCAGACTGGTCGCGCTCCCAGTACCGAGCACCGCAGGTATGCCGTATTCGCGGGCAACGATCGCGGCGTGGGATAGAGGCCCGCCCGAATCAGCAACTACCGCGGCGGCGAGAGCGAACAGAGGCGTCCACGTAGGGTCCGTGTAAGGACAGACCAGAATATCCCCGGGCTGAAGGCGGTGAAACTCCTGCGGTGAGTGAATCACGCGTGCAGTTCCGCTTGCTTGCCCCGCGCTCGCTGGTAGCCCCCGTAGAGCAGCCGCTTCGTCGTCGTCGCCGTCAAAAACTCGCCCCCACCAAACTGCTTCGGCGGTGCCCCGCTTGCGCCGCCGTTTCGCCACGACCGGTTGAAGCGCTACCCCGGCGTCCCTCAGGGCGTTCTCGACCTCCTCGAAGTAGAGAAAACGGATATCAGCCGCATCGTCGAGCTGTTTCCGATGAACGAGGCGCCGGGCGATCTCGTCCATGGCGGCCCGGGCAACACAGAAGAATTCCTCGATCAGGTAGACGGTTCCCTCTCGCCCGATGTGCCGGGCGCGCAACTGCGCGGTGTTGGTCCGCCATCGCTTACGCAGGAATCCGGGTAGCCGCTGCTCGATCTCTTGTGCTGCATTGGCAGTCAGGTTCGGCTCAAGTGGCTCGCCTCGGAGCGTGGAAGCCAGGAGTGCATAGAAGATTTCAGGATCTTCGCGCCACGATCGATTCGAGAAAGGAAGATACAATCGCGCGGTCCGTGCTCCACATTCCGCGAGGAATTCCGAAACCTGACTCTGGAACGAGCGGCCTTCCTGAGTGGCACTGAGCGCCAAGATGGCATCGCCTTGTTCAGCTTCCATGATTGGCTCAGTAACGCCTGATTCGCGTGCCATGGCCGCAAGGCCATTGATTGCACGTGTGATGTCGGCAGTCTTGTACTGTACGCCAACGTACAGATCCTCGGGTGTGATCGCGCGTTCTAGGCGTGCCAGTTTGATGAACCATGCGGCTAGGGTGCGGTTGACCATCATCGGGGCGAGGTAGTGGAGGAAACGATCTGCAGTGATTGAGGCGGCATCCTCCACGGCATGGCCGATCAGTTCTAGAGCATCCGTATCGCCGCCCGATGCCAGATTCTCGAAACGGTTTGTCAGATCGGCGAGCTGTTCGCTCCACGCAGCCTCCTCATCAGTCCACAAGGTTGGGGTGTGGCTCATTCCTGCGGCGAAGAGCCGGGGGAGACGGGTCAGGATTGCGATGCTGGGGCGCGGCTTGTTCTCCGGAATACGGATGATCCCGTCCTCATCTCCTTGAACGAAGGCCTCGGCTGAACCGGCCTTCAGACCCGCGGCGTGCATCAGATTTTGGACCACGCCTTGAACCTTGTGTACGGCATAGAGATCAAGGGGAAACGGGGCTGGAAAATGCTCCATGACATCATCGCGTAGGAACCGGGCGAAGCGGCCCTTGACGGGCGCGTGGCCCTCGATGGCCGTGACGCTGGTGGTGATCGGGCGAGCCTGCAGAAGATACAGATTGTGGCCGGAGAAGCCCCACTCGATGTCCTGCCCTGTGCCGTAGTGGGCTTCGACGCGCTCGCCCAGATCGATCAGCCGCAATAGCTGATTATCAGTGACGCTTTGCGTGGATCGATCCGCTTCGGCCACTTCCCTGCTTGTTGTTCCTCCATCGGGCGTCGGGTCGATCCGAGTATCTTTCGATCCGATCTCCCGCGCCACAACGGCGGCGGGACTGCGTGATAGCGTGAACATATCGGGGGTGACCAGCGCGGCAACCACTGATTCCCCAAGGCCGTAAGAGGAACTGGCCAGCATCGTCGAATCATCCCCCGTGACCGGATCGCGAGTGAACAAAACTCCGGCAGTGTCCGCAGCCACCATTTCTTGAATGACAACCGCAAGTGCCAACCCATCGTCTGAGACGCCCTGTTGGCGCCGGTAGTCAACGGCGCGGTCGGTCCAAAGAGACGCCCAGCAGTGGCGAACGGCGTCCAGCACGGCCTCAATTCCAATAACGCCCAAGTAGGTGTCCTGCTGACCAGCGAAGCTCGCATCGGCCAGATCCTCCGCCGTAGCTGACGAACGAACGGCAACCGCCGGCTCACCGAGCTGAACATAGGCGTCACTGATCGCGGACCGCACCGCCTCTGGGAGAGAGAGTTCCAAGATACGATGTCGCGCCGCCTCAGCGTCACGTCGTGTGGCGTCTGCAGCGAGGAGCTGCGCGATGCTCCGGGTGGCTTCGCGGTACGCATCTGTGCTGACGCAAAAACCTGGCGGTACGGGCAGCCCCGCTCTGGCACATTCGCCCAGGTTTGCACCCTTGCCGCCTACCCGTGCTGTATCGGCAGAGGTGATGTTATCGAACCACTTAATCATTCGTGCCCACTCCCTATCCTCTATGGTCGTAGAGATTCCTTAATATACTCTATACTCATAGAGAACTGAATGCTGTGCAGCAACGGGGGAGTGGTTACGTGAGTGAGCGCCGCGAACAGATTGCCGAGGCGGGAATCAGGATTCTCGCCACCCGGGGAATGCGCGCGCTGACTCACTTGACCATTGATCGCGAGCTCGGATTGCCGGACGGCTCCACCTCGTACTATGCCCGCACCCGCCGCGACCTCATCGCCCTGATCGTGGAGAACCTAGCCGCTCGCACTGGCGATGATCTCGCCGCTCAAGTGATCCCCGAAGAGTTGACCCCACGCCGCGTCGCCTCCATCGTTGTGACCGGGCTAGATGCGACCATGCGCCGCGCCAACGATCACGCTGCGCGGTTGGTGCTCCTGTTGGAGTGTCGAAACGATCCAGAACTCCGGGCCTCGCTCGCGACGCGGCCCGAGGTGCGAGAATCCTTCATCGCCTTGGCAACTGCTATGCTCCAGCGCCTGGGAATCGCCGATCCCGAGATTCACGCCCATGACCTTGCGGCGCTCGTGGACGGAATGCTCATGCAACGCATCGTCCGGGGCGCCTCCATTAACGAAGAAGCCATTATTTCGGCGTATCTCACCGGAATTACGGCGCGCGTTTGAGCGACGTCCGATAGTGAGGCCTGTCTTTTGTTACGACGACGACGTTGCTCTCAGATTCCTCGGCGTCCCATAACACGTCATCGCAGCAATGTCGAAGTTGGGCAGTTTCTAGCACCGAAGGATCTTGGATCTTTCGTTACTGTAGTAGGGAATGAGCCAAACGTAATTGCCTGATATGTCAACGGTAATTTGAAGAAATGCATGAAATCCGGCTCGATGTTCGTTACTATTTCTGCATTGCAGCCATGAGTGTCATGGCTCACTTGGCAGATGGGACTGTGTATGGCGGCGGTTACCGACTTCTTCGCCTTCGTTTCCGAACGATGGTCAGTCCTCGCGTTTCTGTCCTACCAACACATGAGCTTGGTGGTTCAGAGCCTGCTGATCGCCACCGCGCTCGCGGTCATACTCGGAGTATTAGCCACTCGAGTCTCGTGGGGCGCCGCTGCGGCACAGACTTTTTCTGCCGTGGGACTGACAATTCCGTCCTATGCCCTACTGGGCCTTCTGGTGGGTATTGTGAGCATCGGCGTGCTCCCTTCGGTGGTTATCTTGGTGTTTTTCGGATTCCTGCCGATTCTGCGAAATGTGGTTGTAGGAATTCAGGCCGTTGATAGCGGTCTGGTGGAGTCCGCCAGAGGCATGGGGATGGGGCGCGTCCAAACGTTGCTACGCCTTGAGCTACCTCTCGCGTGGCCGGTGATCATGACGGGTGTGCGCGTCTCGGCGCAGATGCTCATGGGGATTGCGGCCATTGCCGCTTACGCACTGGGCCCGGGACTCGGTGGCTACATCTTCTCCGGCATTTCTCGTATGGGCGGTGCGAACGCCACGAATTCGATCATTGCCGGAACGCTCGGCATCATCCTTCTCGCCATCATTCTGGACCTCGTCCTGAACCTGTTGACCCGGCTGACACCCTCCAAGGGGATTTCTCGTGTCTGAAAACTCACATACCACCGGCAAGCGGATCCTTCTTGAGAGCATCACCAAGACGTACTCGGGCCAGTCCACTCCCGCCGTGAATGACGTGACGATGGAGTTTGCCGCTGGCGAGATCACGATG
This sequence comes from Ancrocorticia sp., assembly GCF_052089425.1. Taxonomy (NCBI): domain Bacteria; kingdom Bacillati; phylum Actinomycetota; class Actinomycetes; order Actinomycetales; family Actinomycetaceae; genus Ancrocorticia; species Ancrocorticia sp. The sequence goes on from NZ_JBQCZW010000029.1 coordinate 15,185, forward strand.
CTGGTTGGCCCGTCGGGTTGCGGTAAAACAACCACGATGAAGATGATTAACCGACTCATTGAACCCACGTCGGGCAGGATTCTGATCGGCGATGAAGACGTCACCAACGTGGATCCTGATGCCCTTCGTAAACGCATTGGCTACGTGATTCAAGGCGCAGGGCTTTTTCCACATTTTACGGTTGGAAACAACGTGGGGCTGGTCCCCAAGATGCTCAAGTGGGATAAAAAGCGGATCGCCGCGCGAACCGACGAACTCCTTGAACTCGTTGGCCTTGACCCAGCCGATTACCGTGATCGCTACCCGGGTGAACTCTCGGGCGGCCAGCAACAACGAGTAGGAGTGGCGCGAGCCCTAGCTGCCGATCCACCTGTGCTCCTCATGGACGAGCCGTTCGGAGCCGTTGATCCGATCACGCGCCAGCGCCTTCAAGATGAGTTGCTGAGGCTACAGGAGGAACTGGGAAAGACCATTGTTTTTGTCACGCACGATTTCGATGAGGCTCTCAAGCTTGGTGACAAGATCGCGATTCTTGACCAAGGATCAAAGATCGTTCAGTACGATACGCCGGAGCACATTCTGGCCGAACCTAATGGTGAGTTCGTGGAGGGGTTTGTGGGCGCCGGGGCCACCCTGAAGCAACTCACAAGAGCACGAGTGCGGGATATCGAACTCCATGAGGCTTCGGTGGCTCACGTGGGAGACGATTCTGAGATCGCATTGAAAGGTGTCCGCGACATTGGGAGGAAGCACGCCATCGTCCTTGACGATCATGAGCGGCCGCTGCGCTGGATGTCGTTGAAGGAACTGGGACAACAGAACCTTCTCGACAATGTGCGCAAGGATCCCGAACTCGAAGCCGTCACATTGAACTCGAGCCTCAATGATGTGCTGGACACGATGCTCACATCGTCTCACGGAGTTGTTGTTGTGACTGGCCGCCGGAACGCGTACCAAGGGGTGGTTCGCGTTGAGACCGTCATGGATGCGATACGCAGCATGCGGGCAGAGGGCGCCGCGAGTTCCCGACTGGGTGAGTCCGTATGACGGCGCAGGCACCTGCAACGAACACCACGCGCAACGGCACTGGCCGGATCAGAATGCTGGTCCAGCCTGTGATCTGCGTGGCCATCATCGCCGGTTGCTTCATCTACACCAGCACCGCTGACCTCTCCACCACCGAGGCACGGACACTGGATCTAGGCAACATTTGGCCGCTTGTCCGCCAACACCTGTGGATCAGCCTGATTGCCACCATCGCGACAGTGATCATCGCGATCCCGATCGGAATTGGCCTGACCCGTGGCCCCATGCTCCGCTATTCCAAGCCAATCATTACCATCGCCGGATTCGGCCAAGCGGCGCCGGCCATCGGGCTTATCGCTTTGGGCGCTGCCATCTTCGGTATCGGGACAACGGGGGCTGTTGTAGCGCTCGTGGTTTACGGTCTCCTCCCCATCATCGCCAACACCGTGGCTGGAATTGGTGCTGTGGACCCGAAGGTTGTTGAAGCTAGCCGTGGAATGGGGATGTCCTCCTTCGCCACGCTCCTCAAGGTGGAGCTCCCGCTCGCACTGCCGATCATCATTGCCGGAGTTCGTACGGCTCTGGTGCTGATCGTCGGAACGGTGGCTCTGGCTTCCTTCACGGGCGGCGGCGGACTCGGAGAGCTGGTGACGTCGGGGATCAAGCTGCGTCAGGACGTGGTCCTGATTGTTGGCGCCTTACTGATCGCCGCCCTCGCTCTGCTTATCGATTGGCTTGCCCACCTTGTCGAACTCACAACCGTACGGAAGGGAGGCACCCGATGAGGAGATCCCGTTATGGACTCGCTGCAGCTTCCGCGATTTCCGCCGCACTGCTGGCGGGCTGCGGCCTCGAATCCGCCAGCGGTGCTGTGCTGACGGCTGAGCCGGGCACGATCCAACACTATGATCACCTTGACGGTGAGCCGATTACCGTCGTCGCCAAAGATTTCACGGAACAACTGATTCTGGGAAACATGATCTCCACGGCGCTATCCGTGGCTGGTTTCGACGTCACTAACATGTCCAATACCCCCGGTTCCTTCGGTGCCAGGCAAGCTTCCCTCGACGGAGATGCGGACGTGGCGCCCGAATACACCGGTACTGGGTGGATCAACTACCTAGGCTATGAGGATCCGGTCCCCGGCGAAGAGGAGCAGTGGCAGGCCGTTCTGGAGGCCGATCAGCCTAACGGGCTTGTATGGCTCCCGCCGGCCCCCATGAACAACACCTATGCCTTCGCCACGCGCAACGATTACGCGGAGGAGCACGGGCTCGAGACGTTTTCGGATGTTCTGGACCTTCCGCCCGAGGAGTTGACATTCTGCGTGGATGCGGAGTTCGCCAGCCGCAATGACGGCTTCGATCCGTTCCTTGAGGCGTATGACCTCACGACCGGCGATCTCGCTGAGGTGGTCACCATGGACATTGGGCTCATCTACTCGGCCACCGCAGGCAGTGACTGCAACTTTGGCGAAGTATTCATGACTGACGGGCGCATCCCCGGGCTGGACCTGAAGGTACTCGAGGATGATCGCGAATTCTTCCCGCTCTACAACCTCTCCATGGTGGTGGGCGAGGAGGCGCTTGAGCAGTACCCGGAGATCCAGGAAGTGCTCGATTCCTTCACGCCGCTGCTCACCAACGAGACGATGCAGGAACTGAACGCTCGCGTTGATCTTGACGGGCAGGATCCGGCGATCGTGGCCCGCGACTGGCTCGTGGAAGAAGGATTCGTCACGCTGGAGTAGTAGGTGATCCCGCGTAGTTTGTTTTTTAACGACGACGACGGCGAAGCCACCTACCGCCTGTCCATGTCACCTAGATCGATGGTTGGCCAGTCGGCCACATCCCGCAGGATCTGCCGGTCGTGGGAGGAAAGTACAACGGCGGCCTGCGTGGCCCCAAGTGCCTCAGTTAGCTCATCAACAAGGGCAATTGAGAGATGATTGGTCGGCTCGTCCAGAAGCAGGACGTGAGGGCGCATGGCGAGCACTAATGCTAGGTCCAGCCGGCGTTGTTGTCCCATTGATAGCTCGCCAACGCGTTTACCGAGTTCGCGTGGTTTCAGGAGCCCGAGCTGTCCCATACCTACAGCTTCGGACGGTGGAACGATTCCATTGGAGACGAGGGAGTCAAGGTGTTCGCTATAAACCTCGTTTGCTCGCCGATCGGCTGGCAATTCTGACTCTTGCCGGAGAAAGCCCAAACGCGTGCGCTCCGGCTTTCGGACCCCGCCCGTGTCGGGCGTCAGTTCGCCGCTGGCCACTCCGAGCAACGTGGATTTGCCACTTCCGTTCGGTCCGGTGATGACTAGCCGGCTGCGATGGGACAGCGTGAGCGAGACGGGGCCGCGGAGGCGTCCCACAACACTCACGTTTTCCACGCTCAAGAGCGTCGCACCCTGCCGGGCGCGCAGTGCGGGAAAGCGGAACACGTGCGGCGGTTCAGGCACCGTCATAGCATGCGATTCTAGCGCCTCTTGACGCCGGTGAACATTTTGCACCAGACCGCCTGCGCGGGTGGCGCGCCCGTGCTTGTTCGTTCCCTTCTCGGGGCGCCACCCCGAAATTAGCCGATTCTGTGCAGCGCTCAGTCTGTCCTGTAACTGAGCACGCTCAGCCTGTTGACGCTCGTACTCCTGCTCCCAGCGTTCTCTTTCGGCAAGGCGGCCGTCCTTGTAACCCGCGTATCCACCTCCATAGACGCGCGGACGATCATCGCGAGTCGGATCTAGATCCAAGATGGTTGTGGCGAAGTCGGATAACAGCGCCCTGTCGTGAGTGACCACCGCAGCGCCGCCGTCACGGGAACTGAGCTGGGAGGTCAAGAACTCGAGGCCGCTGCGGTCGAGGTGATTGGTTGGTTCGTCCAGCAAGAGAAAATCGTCGTCGGCCCCAAGAAGGCACGCCAAACGCACTCGATACCGCTGCCCAACGGACAAGTGCCCAAGCGGCTTAGCCATATCGGTTTCCGCGTCGAGGGCTTCGAGCGCAATGAGCACTCTTCGCTCAGCATCCCACGCATCGAGTGCTTCAGCATGCTCCAGAGCGGTTGAATACTGCACGGCTGCCGCTTCGGTGCCATCGGCCAGCGCGTGGCTGGCAGTATCCAGATTCTTCAGGGCGGCGAGGGGCTCCGCAATGGCATCGGCTACGGCTTCTCCGACCGTGCGTTGATCGGAGGCGTCCATCTCCTGATCGGCAACACCGATCGTGCCGATACGTTGCACCGCGCCGCTGTCAGGGACAAGCGTGCCGTCAAGGACATGCAGGAGGGTCGATTTTCCTCGCCCGTTCTCCCCAACTATCGCGAGCCGGGAGGTGGGGGTGAGGGTGAGATCTACGTGGTTGAGAACGGGTGTGGCGCCTCGCATCACAGAGATATCTGAGGCGGTGAGCTGTGCGCGATGGCGCGCGGGAGCGTGATGATGAACGGTGTGCATTTGATTCCTTCACACAGGCGCACCACTGGCTGGTTGAGCCAACAAAATGGGTACGCAAAATAACGGCGACCCTCAACAGGGTCAGAGCAAGTGGCCTCCGCCTATCGAGCCTTCTCGATGGTCGCGGTCGGCCAGCTCAGCCGTTACAGAAAATACAAATGCATGCGGATAGCATATCCATGAACAGTGGGGACGCGCTACAGTCGGAGCCCTGACGTACGTCACTATTTCGAATGGGTGGGTCAGGTCCTGCAACGAGACACCTGTGAGGCGCTCAGGCTACGCGCGCCCGAAAAGGGATGTCTGGCCGTTTTGGGACATGGCTAGATTTCCGCGCGTTCGACGATGGTGGCGAGCTGGGCTTGATTGAGCGAGCAAGTCGCGGCAAGCGCTTTGCTGACGTCTTGCTTGACTGTGGATGGCGAGATGAAGAGCTTTCTCGCAATATCCTCATAGCGATTGCCCGCACCGATGAGGCGAGCAATCTCGACCTGACGAGGCGTCAGGTGCTCGACGAGATCGCGAGCCTCAAGGCGGCCGGGATCCTCGGCGGTGAAATTCTCAATGAGGTGTTCGGTCACCACCTCAGATGTCACACGGCGGCCAGCAGCCACCTCGTGAATCGCCCACACGAGCTTTTCTTTCACGTCGGTTTTGACAAGGTATCCTTGCGCTCCGGCGGTTAAGGCAGCTCTGATGCTGCCTGCATCATCAAACGATGTGAGGGCGAGAATCTTGGGTGGCATCAGGCCGTTTGATATCGTGCGGATTGCGTCAACTCCGCCAATGTTCCCCGGCATCCGAAGGTCCATGAGGACGACGTCCGGTCGAAGTTCGCGAACGACCGTAATGGCGTCCGAACCGTTGTGGGCGCGACCGACGAGTTCGATGGATTCACCCTGCGCGCTGGCCTTTTGCAACGTCTGCGCGACGACCTCCACAACCAGAACTTCGTCATCAACAGCCACCACGCTCAGAGTATCGCTCACTCACAAGATTTTACCTTCTTGATTGGCCTTGCTGGGCCATGGGATCCAGATCTTCATAGAAAAGCGTCCTTCTGAATACTCGACGTCGGATGTACCGCCCAGAAGATGTGCCCGTTCCTTCATGCCGACCATGCCTTTGCCTGCCCCAACTCCATAGGTGACTGCATCGCTATAGTGGTTGGCTGTTGAGATCTGGATGCCGGTGCCCGGACCGCCTTCGATTGTTAACATAGCCAGACGATCGTCACTGTGCCGCAACGCGTTAGCCAGCATCTCCTTGGTGATTCGGTGGACTCCCTTGCGAATTTCAAATGGCGCGTTCGCGTAGGAATCCACGACGATGGTGCAGGGACTCACTCGCAATCCAAGCGATTCTGCATCGGCAATTGCATCCTGAATATCTTTGAGATTATTGTAGGTTGCCTCCTGCGTGGGGACAGTTTGCTTACCTTCCCGGCGGAGTGAACTCAGCAAACCGCGCAGATCGTCCATGGCGTGGACTGTGCCTTGCCGGAGTCTCTCTGCATCTGGTGAATCCATGGTTCCCGCTAAAAGCGCGATGGAGGATAATCGGCTGGCCAGAGTGTCATGGACTTCGCGGGCCAAGTCCTCTCGCTCTTCTTGTCTGGTTCGTTCTTCGGAGAGCGTGTCCTGTGACTCCTTGACGTGCAGCGTTGCCTCGTCTACCCGCCGATGGCTCCGGATCACGAATGCGATGACCAACGGTAGCCCGATGGAGGTAACCGTAATCATCGGTTGGGTAATCGAGTAGAGCTCAATATCGGAGCCGTTCTGAAGATCGCCAATGGAGATGAAGTGGACGATGCCGTTGAAAAGAATTGCGGCGAACCCGCAACCCGCAACGATCCAATCCGCACGATTCTTGGCCCTGATCATCCACACTGTCAGCCCCACGGCAACCACCGTCGGATCGTTCAGAAATACACCTGTGTTGAGAATCCCCAGTAAGACGAGGATGAGAGGCTCCTTTCGGTATCCCGGAAGAAGAAGGAGCATTAGCATGCCAGCAAGGAAACGGGCTGTTCCGCCGTTCGTGAGAGTACCTGTGGAATCCACATTGCCCGGGTAGCTGGAGACAGTCAACGTCAGAACAATAATGCCGGTAAGAATCATCAGGATGACGGCTACTGTGTTGAACAGGTGAGTGTTCCAGAGTGCTCGGGTAGTGGGAGAGATCGCCATGGATTCAATGGTAGAACTGCCCTCCCACATTTCCGTGGCACTTTTCCTCCACAAACTGTGCCCGATCGGGCAACGAGTCAGCCCCATCGCCGAACGATTCGCGCTTGGTTGTTTCCTACGGTTGTTTCATCATTTCCACTCAACTAAAGGAACACAATGAGTACCACAGAGCCAGCATCCACCACGTCCACCAAGAAGCCGTTCTACAAGCGCTGGTGGTTCATCCTTCTCGTTATCGTCGTTGTCATCGTGGGGATCGGAGGGGCTACAGGTTCCGGTGATGACACTCAGCAAGGCAATGCGACCACTTCTACAGGCGAAACTGAGTCAGAAGAGCAGGCGCCAGACGAAGAAGAAGCCGAAATCGTCGCGGGAATCGGTGACACAGTGCAGTCCGGCGATTTTGAGATAACCGTGAACAGTGTTGGTGATCCCACTGAGACAATCGGGAGCGACTTTACTGAGGAAACCGCGCAGGGGGAGTACATTCCCGTCAATATCTCTCTGACGAATACGGGCTCGGAAGCAGGTTACGTTTTCGACAATGACATCACTCTTCAGGCGGGAGAAACCACATACTCCTCATCCAGCGACGCACTGTTTGCCCTTGATGACGCCTTCGTTTTCGAAGAGATTAATCCGGGCAACACACTCTCGGGCACGTTGGCTTTCGATGTTCCGGCGGGAACAGCAATTGATGGGCTCGTCTTCAGTGGCGGCATCTTCGATGAGGATGCGATCGTCAAGATTGGTTAAGCACGCAAATCAGTCGGACACAGAGATCACTCCGTCCATTCCACGGTTGGGGTGATAGCTCCACTGAATCTCAAACGAATCCCATGTTTCTGTCTGGCGTCCATCGAGCGATGTAGTTTGATCAATGTGACTGACGATCCTGTCTGGTGTTTCGAGCACGGCGAGGAGACATGCAACGTCGACCACATCGGCTCCACTTGCGTCTTCTTCACCTTTGCTATCGAAAGAGATGGATCCATCGTCGTCGTCGAACGTAATTCCCACCGAAGGCGGGTCGCAAAGTTCCATCGCGTCAGCAAGTTTCGAAACTGAAGAGGTTCCAAACTCAATCTGGGCCACTCCGAATCCTGCACCGAATGCGAGTATGGCAGTGAGTACGAACGGCAGAGCTCGACGAATCACCGACCTCCTCGGCGGACACATCGGTGGCATTGGTGGTTGGGTAACAGAGCCAGCAACATTGCCGTAGGCAGAAGGAGGCATTTGGACCGGTGGAACCTGACTGGACGGTGGAATATGGTAACTGGGTACATGTGAGTGGCTCATGAAGCAAGGTTAAGCCCAAGCTCCGACAGGTTGGCGCTTCCTCAGCTGCCACGGCGGTTCTCCGTGAGTTAACACCGCGTATCCGCGTCATCATGCCATGATTCGATAACGGGACTAATGCCCGCGATGCTTGTCACGGGCCTTCCTCCTGCGCTTTTGTCGGATCTCTTCCTTCTCTTTTCGCATGTCTTCTTTCCGAGCGATTCGTCGCTGTGATTGGTGAGCTTCGCGGGCCAAACGAATTGCTTCCTGTGACGCTGTTGAAGGTGCTGGATCTTGTTTCGCAGCCTCCCTCGCTGCACGCTTCGGATTCGAATGCTTCAGGGTACGCGAGTCATTGTGGGCCGAAGGCGAATTCAATGCCTCATCGATAAGCCGACCGCCGGTTGTGTTCAGGAGGTCGTACAGCTCGGCGTTTGGTGGTTCTCTGCCCAGAATGCGTTGGGCGGAGTATGTTTCTGCCCTTGCTGTGACTTCTATCGTCAGTACCCAGAACTGACCGTTGAACCACACTGTTGATGTCCCCATGTTTCCCTCTTTCAGGTATGCCAAAAGCACCTGAATACAGGGGACTCTTCGAAGTGAAGTGACGAGTGCGTTCACGCGCCATCCGGACTTCCCGGCCGGACCGTGCAGTTTGTGTAACAAGCAGAGTTCAGTCTACGCCGGTCCTCAATCTAACGTGATGACGGGCTATTCGGTCGCGCAGTGGTGTGGTTCATCTGGTCGATATTGTCGATTGGTCCATTTCGTACCGGTATGCTGCTGTTTCTCTGCGTATTCCAAGGCAGCGTCCGTATACGCATCCAAAAACATCGCATCGTAGGGTCGGCACCTCGAATCCCCCAATTCTCACTGCGGTAAAGTGCTCGCATGGCAGAAACCCGCCCGCAACCTGTTATGACGATGCTCGTATCGTCCATATCTGGGGGAGGACGAGCGCTCCGCGTTGCGCCGGACATTGCTGAGCGGCTGCGTCACGGCGGGTGGCACGTCCATGTGCGTGTTGTGACGGAAGCTGAGGCTCCGGCCTCGGTTGCGCGTGCTTTGAGTGCGGGCAAGCACCCGGACGCGGGCACGGGTGCCCCAATCGTCGGAGCGTTGGGAGGAGACGGGTTTGTGGCGGCTGTCGCGCAGGGAATCGCCGGCTCCGAAAGCGCCTTGGTTCCCCTTCCTGGCGGCCGGGGAAATGACCTGTGCCGGGCGATCGGCGTGGGTTCGAACGCACGGGTTCGTGCCGATGCGCTCGCGCCCTTGGGTACCCCCAGCTCAGGAACGCTCCATGATCGCGTCCGCGCGCTTGACGGTATCTGGGTGAGCGATCTGACGTCCGATTCCGAGCCGAATCGACGGCTGGTTTTGGGCGTCGTGTCTCTGGGACTGGATGCATGGGCAAACAAGCTGGCTAATGAATCGCGATTGACGGCTGGGCCGATCGCGTACGGGTGGGGTGCGGTGACTGCACCGGCGCATTTTCGCGGCGCAGCCTTTCGAGCAAGAGTTGACGGTGTGGAGTGCGATCTTCCCGGGTGGGTGCTTTCCGTGTCGAACTCAGGTTTCATCGGGGGCGGCGTCAATGTAGTCCCCGATTCAGATCCGTTCGATGGAACGCTCGAATTGTTTCGAGCTGACCAAGTACCACTTCGCAGGGTTATCCCCGCCGTTGTTCACGTTGTGCTTCGGCGTAACGCAAACCATCCGCTGGTTCACGTCTCCTCGGTACGTGAATTGGACATTCTGGGGCCTGAGGGCCTTCCCGCGATGGCCGACGGTGACCTCGTCGGCCACCTGCCGTTGCATGTTGAAGTGGCTCCCGGGATTGTTCGTGTGTTGGTGTGAGGCTTCTTTGCGGCTCCATTGGTAGTGGCGAGACATACACGCAAGCCAATGTATGTGTATGAGCGTGATGGAACGTTGCCTGCAACTCCTGTTGAATCAGGAGAGGAACTCTTGGTTAGAAGAGTAGGCGGAAGAACCTTGGGACGTCATCAAGAAATCATTTGAGGACGACTTAGCAGGTAATGAGCAGTGGCTTACTCCCAGGGGTAAACAACCCCGGTCTGGGTACGGATCTCGTCCATGATCTCCATGACTTCCACGGTATCGTCCCTTGTCAGGCTGGGTGATTGGGTAGCGCCGGATTCGAGACAGCGCGCCATTTCGGCGGCTTCGTATTGAAATCCTCCGGGAACTGTCGCATCCCATTCGATGACGGCGCCGTCGTCGGCCCTACCCTCGCCAAAAAGACGTAACCGAAGAATTCCGGGCCTATAGAACTGCGTGGGGAGTTCGAGCGCACCGTTTTCGAAAACGATCTCCGCCGAGGTTGCCGACCGGCCGTCCAAATTGCAGCGTGCCACTCCGAGGGCGCCGGTAGACCCGCCCGTTGAATTCCAGTGGAGCACGGCGGCGATTCCTTGATCGATAATGACCGGGCGCCCGGACACCTCAGCTGTCCCAAAGTTCCCATTGATAAGACGTCCGGAGGCTGACACGGATGTAGGCGCCCCGAGTACGTCGTGAAGGAACGAAACGGGATAGATGCCAAGGTCAAGAAGCGCGCCTCCACCGAGTTCAGGTCGCATCAAGCGTTCCACGTGCCGCAGCGATTGGCCATGATCCGCCTGGGCGGACACCACGTTTCCCAGTCCACCGTTCGCAATAATCTGGCGGATGACGCGATAGTGAGGCAAGTGCCTGCTCCACATCGCCTCCATCGCAAATAGCCCGCACTCCCTTGCCGTGTCGAAAATGTCGCGTGCCTGCGCGGCGGTCATGGCGAACGCCTTCTCCACCAACACAGGCTTGCCAGCACGTAGAGCTAGCTGGGCGTGCTCGGCATGAAGCGGGTGAATGGTTGCGATATAGACGGCGTCCACCTGTGGATCGCGGGCCAGGTCCTCATATGAACCGTAGGCCCTGTCAATTCCGAACTCCTTGGCGAACGCCTCCGCCCGGCCCAGCTCCCGCGAAGCCACCGCCACGATCCGCGAACGCGAGTATGCCGGCACATCGCGCGCAAAGGTCCGCGCAATCCCGCCCGCACCGATAATTCCCCACCTCAGCGGTGGCGCCTCCATTGGATCGGGCAAAGTGACGCCGTCGGCCAGTTGCTCCATTTCGCGTGGCAGGCTTGGGAGCAGTGCGTGAGGGTTGGAAAGATTGAATGCCATGGCGCGATTCTGTCATACGTCCGAAGAATCCGGTTTCGTTCGTGAGGATACGGGATTTTTGACGACGACGGCGGAGCCTCTCCCGCAACGTCCCATCCTTGCAGTCGGGTTTCTCTTAAATGGGTGGCCGTCATCTGGTGGCGCTCATCAGATGGCCTATCACCGGGTGCCTCGTTGGCACGGATCTCCGCTTCTCCGGCAATGCCTATCTCTACCACAGAACTGGACCCCCACAGCACGACTGGACCCCCCACGGCACGACTGGACCCCCCACGGCACGACTGGACCCCCACCGCCGAACTGACACAAATTGGTCTGTTCGAACTCTTGTTTGGGGAACGTTCGTTCGATAGAATATAGGTAGGTTGAACAGGGTGCCTCTCACCGGCTACCTCGTTCACTGATTTGATCCAATTGACAACAGCGTTCTATCCCTCGTTTACAGGGCGTGGATTCTCTTATCACCACTAAGGAGGGTGGCTTATGAGTATCACACTTGATACGCGCGCCGGTGCCTCCGTCAGTGATGTGCCCTATGTGCCGTCTGAGGCTGATCTGTGTTTTGATGAGCTTGTCTTCGATGCTGAGGCGATGGAACGCCTCGGCCTTGAACCTGACAGTTTCCCCACGGATATCCCCGGCTTGTCCGATCAGCAGTGGGAGGAGGATTTCACCGGGCTAATGTTCGCTGAGGCCACAGCCACACTCCACACTCTCCTCAAACCCACTGATGCTCCGGCTCACAGCCCGGATGCTTCCCGCACCACTGGCAGTGCCAGCAGTGTGTACGATTCCGGTCTCCCTGTTCTCGAACTGGTTCGTGATCTCCTCCGGGCCGCCCCCACAGGTACGAGTGAGGCGGCGTGTATTTCGCGGGTCTCGGTGTTGGAGGACATCAAATCAGCGGCCGCCGCGGCACAGGCACGCGAAACCGCCATGTTTCTTCACCATCGCGGGATCAGTGAGCGTGAAGCGGGTGTTCCGATCGAGAAACGCGGCCTGGGTGTCGGCTCCGAAATCGCGTTAGCACGCCGTGAGTCCCCACAAGCAGGCTCCCGCGCGGTACGTATGGCCCACACACTCACCACCACCATGCCCAACGCGTTGGCCGCGTTAACGGATGGGCGTCTCGCAGAATTCACGGCCCAGAAAATCACGAGCGAAGTCACCGCCCTCGATCCACCCGCTATCGCCGCGATCGATGCGCGCATGGCAGACAGGTATGGCAAAGCCGGAACCAAAAGGATCACCGGTGAAGTCCGCGCCTTAGCCAATCAGATTGATCCGGCCGCGCAAGTCGAACGCCACAAGATCGCCAAATCAAAAAGATCAGTATCGGTACGTCCTGCCCCGGATGCGATGGCCTACCTGACCGCTCTCCTGCCGATGGGTCAGGCCTTCGCGTGTAAGAAAGCCCTGTTGGATGCGGCAGCAACGGCGAAAAACACCGGATGGGCCTGCGGGGACGAGCTCCAACAAGAAGAACGCTCCGGGACACAGATCGAAGCCGACCTGTTGGTCCAACGCCTGACCGGACAAGCAACCCCCGACGCCATCCCCATCGAACTGCAGATCATCATGACCGACAGTAGTGTTTTCGGCATCACCAGCATGCCCGGCGCTGCCAGCTACACCAGCACACACGGCATTGCCGCAGATGACACGATGCCAAGCGTCACCGCCGATTCTGCCACCACCAACGAATCTGGCCCTGATTCTGTGCCTGAATCTGCCGCCGATGCGGTGTTTCCTGTTGTTGATGATGATGGGCGGCGTGCTGATCCGGCACAGACTGCGGCGTGGATTGCCGGGCTCGGCCCCATCCCCGCCCCGCTAGCGCGCGACATGCTCAACCCGGCCTACGACGATCCAGCCACTCGCCGGTCACGGGTGTTCCTGCGCCGGGTTGTGACTGATCCGGTCACCGGCGACATTCAGGCCATCGACACCCGCCAACGCGCCTTCTCTGGCGCCCTGCGCCGTGCGTTGCTTGTGCGGGACTCGCAGTGCCGGACCCCGTGGTGTAACGCCCCCATCGCCCACATGGACCACACCCACCCCTTCGCCAAAGGCGGCCACACCACCATGGCGAACGGGACTGGTCTATGCGCACGGTGTAACTACACCAAAGAATACGATGGCTGGAACCATCAACCGGGAACAGGCCCCAGCACTAGCACTGCCAGCGGCTCTCGTGCTGGCAGCGGTGATCGCGGCCGGTCGCCCGCCGGGAGCCGGTCCTCGGACCGGATCATCACCACACCAACCGGACACCACTACCACTCC
>NZ_JBQCZW010000030.1:0-25518 GCF_052089425.1 Ancrocorticia sp.
TAGGGGCACGGCTCGAAAGAGCCGTGCCCCTAGATCAGTCAATAGCACTCAGCCTAGTAGAACCGATGCATTGATCCTCTCCCGGCAATCAATCGCGATTCCCGGACCATCTTGAGCGAGCATCAGGAGTACTTCTTCTCCAAACGAGCCTCAATCTCCTCAAGGGTGTAAATCTTCGTCTCGGGAACAACCTTCCAGTAGAAGATGAACGCTACAAGGTTGATCGCGGCAAAGATGCCATAGGTTATGGCCCCACCCAGATTCTCAATCATCGGAGGGAACACCGCCGTGACAATCGCGTTCATGATCCACAAGCATCCCACTGCTAGGCCATTTCCAATACCGCGGATCTTGGCGGGGAACAGCTCGCCCATGTAGATCCACACGACGGTGCCAGACTGCTTGATGAACACGAAGATCGCAACCAAAACCAGCACCAGCCACGGGACGATTGTCGGGATGTCCGATGAGAGGGTTCCGTCTGCCTGCTCATAGGGCTGCACTCCGAAGAGGAACACCAGAGCCAGTGTTGATAACGCGATCGTAATACCGAGCTCTTGGTACATTCCCACATGACGGCGAAGGAAGGTGGCAACAACCCATAGGCCAACTCCAGCTCCGATACAGGCGGCCAAACCCGTCAACACATTCAGTGATATAGCATCGGCTGATCCAAACCCAACAGCATGCAAGACCTTCGGCAGGTAATACATGGCGGTATTGATGCCCGTCAATTGGTCAAAGCAACCCAGAATAATTCCAATGATGAGGATCTTCTTCGTCCACTTGGTGTTCCAGGCTTGACGTAGTGTCCACTTTTCTTCTTCAGCTTCTTGGCGGTTGATCTCCACCATCTGCTGAATCTCTTTTTCAACGTTGTCCTTCTCATCATCGCGCAGCCGCTTGAGGGCGCCGATGGCTTCAGGGTAGTGGTAGTTCGCCGCGTACCAACGCGAGGACTCGGGCATCATTCGAATGCCGATCCACAACGCAACAGCCGGGATCGTTGCTAGCACCAGCATGAGGCGCCACGCCTCGCCGTTTCCACTCGTGATCGTCAGACTGTCGATAATTGGCTGAGCATCATCCCAAGACATATGACCATCTGTAGTCTCCACTTGGGGACCACCATTATGCGTGGAGATCCAAGCATTCATCGAATAGGCAACCAGCTGCCCGAACACAATCATGAACTGATCGATCGCAACTAACGGGCCACGCAGGCGCTTAGGCGCACTTTCCGCTAGGAACACTGGAACCGTTGCGGATGCGCCACCAACGGCAAAGCCAAGAATGATACGGAACGGGTAAAGCACCCAGATGTTCGGAGCGACGCTACAACCAATCGTTCCGATGATAAACACGATAGCCAACATCGTGATGTTGTGGCGGCGCCCCCAACGGTCGGACATGCGCCCGCCAACAATGGCTCCAATTGCAGCGCCAATAGCGAGCAGGCCGCCAACCAGCCCCTCTTCAAAAGCCGTCAAATGGAGCCCACCAGCTTCTCCTGGCATGTGCATGAAGGGCAGAGCACCGGCGATAACGCCCGTGTCATAACCGAAGAGGAAAGAACCTAGGCACGCCACAATCGCGAGCAAGCCCAGAGAGCGCTTCTTTCCTGATGGTGGCGTGTTAGCCACCATCTCGGTGATTTCATTGGGAGTCGGATCTTTCCGAACCGTCTCCTCGGGTCTAGCTGTCATGTGGAATACCTCCATCTAGGTCCGCCTGCCGTTGCGGGTCACCATCGGGGCCTGTTTCTCTCCGGCGGATCACTCCTCATCGAGTTGAGCGCGAATTGCTTTGGAGCGCTCTATTTGCGACAGTACTACGCTCTTGATCGTTTTGTCCATACATGTATATGGTGTGAGGTAATTAACAATGCCGACTATTGTCGAGATCGCACACCGGAGCACTCACATTGACAACCCCATATCTCCGCATCAACTAGCCCCGCATCTCCACACCAAGTAGCGCACACTACGTGCCGCAACGTGTGACCTCACCGAATCAAGCCCTATCCCTTATGGCCCATCTTCACTACATAGATCTCCATATTGTCCGCTCTTTAGAATCTTTGTTGCGGACATTAGAGCGCTCCTATAGATTTATCCTGAGGTTCGGCGAACGCGAGCTTCAGAGATTCGAGGAGGAATCGTGAGTCAAGAACTCAAGGTCGGCATCATAGGAACTGGCGTCATGGGGCAAGATCACGCCCGCAACTTCGCCGCCGGCATCCGCGGCGGACTTTTGGTAGCCGTGGCCGACGTCAATACTCAGGCAGCACAGGAACTCGCAGATACAGTGGGCGCGGAACACGTATTTCGCGATGGCGGTGAAATGATTGACTCCGGTCTCATCGATGCCGTCATCATCGCGGCGCCAGATCGATTCCACGCAGAACTCACATTGCGGGCATTGGAAAAGAGGATTCCTGTTCTCTGCGAAAAGCCACTCGCGCCAACGGCCGAAGAAGCTGCCAGAGTGGTCAAGAAGGAAGAAGAGATCGGCGAAGAACTCGTGACAGTCGGCTTTATGCGTCGCTTTGACCCGGGCTACCTCGCTCTTCGCGAGCGCCTAGAAACGCAGCGGGACGGCGCACTGCTGATGTCCCATTCGATTCACCGAAACGTTGAGGCCCATCCTGATGGAAGCTCAGAGGACACCATCACGAATTCCGGTATCCACGAGATCGACATTATCCCGTGGCTCGCCGAAAGCCCGATTGTTCGGGTTGAGTGGCGAGGCGGCCGCCCGTCGTCGCTCATCACGAAGAGGCAAGACCCGCAGCTTCTCCTTATGGAGGATGCCAACGGCACCCTCCATACAGTTGAAGTTCAAGTTCAGGCCCAGTACGGCTATGACGTTCGGTGTGAGCTCGTATGCGAAACAGCGTCTGTCGAATTGCCCCGCGTCCCAAGCTTGGTGGAGCAGAACCCCCTGCTCATCAGTAAGGACTTGACGGCAGGCAACGATTATCCAGCCGATTGGAGGCCTCGCTTTGCCGCGGCATACCGCGCAGAGCTTTCAGCTTGGGTGAGCGCCGCATTGGAGCGCAAGCGCCCAGCTGGTGCAGCGAGTGCACGAGATGCCCTCCAATCCACCATCGTGGCCAATGCTCTCGTTGAGTCCATGCACAAGGGCGAAACCATTGACGTTCCTCCGATTCAGGAGGTGCTCGGCTGATGCGCATCGGTATGGTGACTGACTCCCTCGCCACGCTGCCCTTTGAGGAAATGCTGGATACGGCTGCCTCTTTGGGAATCACCGATCTGGAGTTTCCCACTGGTGGTTGGTCATCGGCTCCACATATCAACACCGAGTTGTTACTAGGTGACGAGAATGCTCGGAACCGTTTTACATCCGCCATTGCTGATCGGGGACTCAGGATCTCAGCGCTGAACGCTAACGGCAATCAGCTCCATCCTCAAATCGGTGATCAGGTGGATGCCGTGGTGCATCGAGCGGTAGAGCTAGCCTCGCTGCTCGAGATTCCAACAGTTGTCCTCATGTCCGGTCTTCCCGCCGGCGCTCCAGGCGATTCCATGCCAAACTGGGTGACTACATCGTGGCCTCCGGAAACTCAGACCATTCTGGATTACCAGTGGAATGACGTTGCGATCCCGTATTGGAAGGAGCTCTCGTCCTTCGGTGAAGAGCGCGGGGTCCGTTTTGCCGTTGAGATGCACGGCGATCAGCTAGTCTACAACGCGGAAACACTGCTCCGGTTGCGGGACGCTGTTGGCACTAATGTGGGGGCAAACTTGGATCCCTCGCACCCTATGTGGATGGGAGCCGATCCACGGGTTGTAGCACGGACCCTTCAGGGAACGATCCACAATGTGCATGCTAAGGATGCCCGCCTCCAGCCACATATAGTCCAAGCACACGGCGTGCTTGGCACCCAACCGCCCGAGCAGTATGCTGACCGTCCGTGGAACTTTGTGACGTTGGGTCTGGGTTATCCTGGCGGGGCACAGTTCTGGGGTCAGTTCCTGTGCGACCTTCGCGCAGCCGGATACGACGGCGTGCTATCTATCGAGCATGAAGATGTTCTCTTGGATTCAGTGGAGGGCCTGAAACAAACCGCAGACCTTCTTCGTGGAGTCCTTCCGGATAAACCCGCGAGCTGGAAGCCGCAAGAGGTCTAGTTCGGGCTTAGGACCCGGTGGTTGGGTTAGAAAGCCCCACCGCCGGGTTCTTGCACGGTAGCCTCTCCGATCAGGTATCCGCCAGATTCCTGCGGGTACTTGACCCTCGAACAACCAGCGTAGAGGGCAAGGAGAGATCCACACTTTTTGTACGCCCATTCGCGATACGATCAATGATAAGTTCGATCGTGCGGTTAGCGATATCTTCCCAGCGTTGATCAATAGTTGTCAGGGATATACCCGGAAACCCGCTGATCCGTGTGTTGTCGAATCCCACCACGCCAACATCATCGCCTGGCTCGAGTCCCGATTCGATGACTGCAGCCAGCACGTCGATCGCAATAGAATCGTTATGACACACCACTCCGGTTCCAGTCGAGTACTGCGCAACGATCTCCCGTGCTGCTTCAGGAGAAGCATCCCACGAGGTGAACTCGGTAATAGCCGGAAGTCCACGCTCCTTCATCATCGCACGGTAGCCCTCCGAACGGCACACAGCGGAGTCCCCCGGAACTTGACGATCGTAGCCAAGAAACACGATCCGGGTATAGCCGGAATCAATCAGATGTTCAGTGGCCAATCGGGTGGCCGCGGTGTCATTCGAGTGAACCACATCTACCCCGTCCGGCGCATGGTTTCGGGTAACGACAACTGTGGGAATTTCTGCGCCAATCTTTGAAATCTCGCCCTCGGAGAGCAATGGTGAAATAAGCACGAGTCCGCCCACGTTCATCTCGACAAACCTTGAGATAGCGGTCGATTCCTCTTGGGCATCTACCGCGACGGGTGCAATGAAAGGAACAAGACCTTCCTCCTCGCACCTACGCCGCATTGCTTCAACGAGGTCAGCGTGAAACGGATTCGTAAATTCGGAGAGAACAATGCCCACAAAGCTCGTCCGCCGGCTGGCGAGAGCACTAGCGGCCACGTTCACCCGATAGTCAAGGCTCTCCATCGCAGCGAGTACCCTGCCTCGCTTCTCGTCCGAGACACGGGGATCTTTACGAACCACCAAAGACACGGTTTGGCGTGAAACCCCTGCAAGGCGGGCCACATCCAATTGAGTAGGTCGGGTTCCCACAGCAAACCTCCACGAATATATTGGCCAAGGATCGGCCACCACTGAACAAGGTCACTATATAAAAGATCTGTGTGGGCAGAACCTGTTGTTCGTTCCACCCACACAGATCAATCGGAGCGTTAGCGTTCAGAGCATCGACTGCTTATGCTCCGGGGAACTCCTTCTGGAGGCGCTCAAGTACACGCGCATTCATTTCATCTGCCCACTCGTGCCAGCCAAAGATACAGACGGAAAGTACTCCGTCAAAGTTGATCTCACGGAGGGCAGTGAACACATCATCCCAGGGCACCTCGCCCTGACCAATTTCATTGTGCTGGTGAACTCGAGCGTCCACTCCAGGCGGATTGATGATGTACCGGTTGCCATCGTTTGCGAGGTGGTTGTATGAATCCGAGATATGCACTTCGCGGAGTTTGGGAGCGGCAGCCTTAATCATGCTGGCCGCATCGCCCACTCCCTTATCCAAATGGAATGTGTGCGGCGTGCAGTACTCGTACCCCAACCATGGGAGATTTGCTCCGCGAATGATCGCGTAAGCCTCTTCCTGCGTTTCAATGAAATCGTACGGATGGGCCTCCATATTGAGTCCGATCCCGTAGTTCTCGAAGACTGGTGCGAGTTCCTCAAGAGAGCGGTACCACTGTTCTTCACACTCCCGCGGGGTGTTCGGATTGCCAGAGAACTCCGAAACAATCTCCCGAACATCCAACTGATCAGCAAGCTCGAGAAGTCTGCGCCAGTTGCGGACCTGCGCCTGCCGCTCGGTTTCATCCGTCGATGACCAGTTGAACACGGGGTTCAGGGTCCGGATATTGACTCCCGTATCCCGAGAGGCCTTCTTCAGCTCTGCGACAAAATCATCATCCGCCTTGGGATAGTGATGCCAGAGATGGAACTCGGTATTCGGGGAAAGCTCTACGTGCTTGAAGCCCAACTCTGCCGCCTTGTACAGGGTCTGCGGCGTGGACATCGAGAAAAAGTACATGTTCGGGTCTAGTGCGATATCAACCATGACATCTTCCTTTCATTGGGGCAGCGGTACCCAGATGTAGCAGCGCTGCAAGGTCGCTTAGCGCTCGTCTCCATCAACTTTGTCACAACAAATCTAGCATAACGCGCGTTAGATCCATGTTGTCCGCTAGAGACCTGAGAAAACGTGCGATCAGCACTGACGGCGATGCGGGGTCCACGTACGCACGCGAACCCCACACCATGTAACCTCACGCGTATTGTCCAGCCTCAGGCGTAGAACGCAGGCTTCTCAATCATGTCAACAGCAACTTCCTTGCCGCCGTTTTCCAGCGATTCCAATCCGGCATCGACAACACAGGTGGCAGCATAGCCGTCCCATGAACTCGATCCAGTGTGCTCGCCCCGCTCAACCGCGCGAATCCACTGCTGCACTTCTTGGTTGAAGGCATCGTGGAAGCGGTCATTGTGGTCCGTGCAAATCCGATGACGGTCCCCAGCGGCATCACGAACGACGCTGCGATTCTGATCGCTCAGCCGGGTTGTCCCTGATTCCATGACCAGCTCGCATTCGATGGAGTACCCAAACTGGATATTGACGTTCACCTCATCGTCAATTAGCACGCCCGATTCGGTCTTAGCAACAAGAACAAGCGGATCGTGGAGATGATCGAAGCGGTGGGAGGTTGAGCGGGGGGTGTCCACCCGAACCGAAACAATCTCTTCGTCTAGGAGGTAGCGGCATGTATCAATCTCGTGGATTGCCGTATCGTCAATCATGTTTCGTGTGGTGTAGTTTTCAGGAACAGATGGGTTGCGGTGACGGCAATGCACCAATGTGGCGTAGCCGAGTTCACCGCCGCGTAGCACATCCCGCATCTCGTTGTAGCCCCTGTCAAACCTGCGCATAAACCCGACGGTGACAACCTTCTTGCCCACCTTTTGCTCCGCGTCCATAATCGCCTTGCAATCTTCGGGCGTGGTAGCCAGCGGCTTCTCGCTCAGGACGTATTTTCCAGCCTCAATGGCTGCGATGATATCTGGGGCATGCACCTTTCCAAAGGTAGCAACCAAAACGGCGTCCACATTCGGATCCGCGATGAGCTCAGAGCCCGAGCCATACGCAGCGGCTCCCAGAGGTTCCGCCACGGCCTTCGCACCATCAATATTAATGTCAGCAACGGCAACGATCTTGCCGCCAGCCAACTCATTTTCGATACGGTCAACATGGGCTCGGCCCATGCCGCCAGCCCCGATTAACCCAATTCCAACAGTCATTCGTCAGTTCCTTCTCTTTAATGTGTGAGTTACTTGAGGCCCAAGCCGCAATCGGCAAGGTAGTTGCGCATGTTGATGGCGTTCTGCTTCGGGAATGTGGGCTCACACGGGTAGCAGTCCTGCTCGCAGATGCAGTAGATATCCTTGTCCAGCTCCGCCAGAGCATCCACAAATGCGTGCATCTCGGGAAGGCCGGCCGGCGGGCACACTGATGCACCCTTCGCAACAGCCTCGCCAAAGGGCCAATCCTTCTCGTGAGCCTCGCGCGTGATGTCCTCATCGAAGGCCTTGATGTGCACGTACGTGATGCGCTCGGGGTACTTCTTCACCAACTCAACCGGATCGCCGCCGCCGTATACAACGTGACCGGAATCGAGGCAGAGGTTCACGTACTTGGGATCAGTTGCATCGAAGATTCGGGCAATTTCCTCCGGGGTCTCGATATGAGAATCGCCGTGAGGATGGAGAACCATCTTCAGGCCGTACTCATCAAGGAGCATTGAGCCAAGCCGGTTCGCGTTATCAACGTAAAGCTTCCAGGCGTCTGGGGAAAGGACACGATCATCGGTCCACTGCCACGTCTTATCATCGCGGTACAGCGGTGGCAGGTGCACAATGTACTCGGCACCCACGGCCGCGTGGGTCTCTGCGATCGCCCTGAAGGTCTTCTCCGTCTCAGCCCAGGCTTCCTCCTTATGCAGAATGCCCCAACCGGTACCGGCAACTACCTTCATGCCAAGTTCGGTTGTCCACTTCGCCAGTTCCTTCGGATCCTTCGGGAAGTATCCGTATGGGCCCGTCTCGATAATCTCAAAACCTGCTGCCGCCATCTCCTCCATTGCTTGGCGGGGATGCATCTGCTTCTCATCCTCGGGGAACCAAACACCCCACTGATCAGGGCATACGCCAATGGCGAGCTTCGAGTATTTAGAATCGTTCGTATTCCGTGCCTTAGAGGCCATGACCTCTCCTCTCCTCATCCTTGAGAGCTCCTACTTTGGAGCGTGCCAACAGTTTATCTCACCAACACGCTATTTGTACAGTCATTTGCTGGTTGCTAAGGACATGAGGCTCGTTCCATGGGAGAACCGCTGAAGAACGACGGCGGTCACCAGACTTCATTGTCCGGTTACGGAAAGAGAGTGGCCGGCCCACTGGGCCGGCCACTCACGTTTCATCGGTAGCACAGCTACCGAATAGGGGTATTAGTCCTCGCGCTGGAAGGACATCGTCGCACTGTAGGACTGCTCAGATGGCCAGCGAGATGTCACTGCCTTGCCGCGGGTGTAGAACTTCACGCCCTCAGGACCATGGATGTGGGTGTCCCCAAGAAGCGACTGCTTCCATCCACCGAAGGAGTAGTAGGCAACCGGGGTAGGAATCGGCACGTTGATACCGATCATTCCGGCCTCAGCCTCAAGAGAGAAGCGGCGGGCCATGCCACCATCGTTAGTAAAGATGGCCGCACCGTTGCCGAACTCCGATGAGTTCACAATCTTGATGGCTTCTTCATATGTGTCCGCATGCACGATCGTCAGGACCGGCCCAAACACTTCTTCCTTGTATGCAGGTGCATCCAGAGGAACGTTGTCGATGATGGTTGGTCCGAGGAAGTGACCGTTCTCGTGACCGGGGATCACGAGTGAGCGCCCGTCAAGAACGATATCGGATCCACGCTGTTCAGCATCGTCGATCAGGCTCACGATGAAGTCCTTGGACTTAGCATCGATGACCGGGCCCATTTCGATGCCCTCACCCATACCTGGTCCAACCTTGATCTTCTCTGCGTGCTCCTTGACCTTCTGCGCAAGAGCTGGTCCAACGCCGCCAACAGCAACAACCACAGGGAGTGCCATGCAGCGCTCGCCTGCCGCGCCGAAGGCCGCAGCTGAGATATGCCCTGCTGCGAACTCCATATCCGCATCCGGCAGAACGATCGCATGGTTGTTTGCACCACCAAGCGCCTGAACACGCTTGCCGTGGGATACGCCAGTGTCCTGAACGATGTGGGCAACGGGAGTTGATCCCACGAAGGAAATTGCATCGATACCGGGATGCTCAAGTACCTTGGTCACCATCGTCCGGTTTCCAGATACCACATTGAACACGCCGTCAGGAAGTCCCGCTTCCTTGTAAAGCTGAGCCGTCAGTAGCGCCGCGGAAGGTGTTGCCGAGGCGGGCTTGAGGATGAACGCGTTCCCGGTGGCGATAGCAACCGGGTGCATCCACATGGGCACCATGGCCGGGAAGTTGAATGGGCAGATTCCCGCCACAACGCCAACTGGCTGACGAAGCGTGTGAATGTCAACGCCACGTGAGATGTCAAAGGAGTGCTCCCCCTTGAGAGCAGCATTGATCCCGCAGGCAAAATCAAGAGTCTCGCGGCCGCGCTGGAGTTCCCCAATCGCGTCCGAGTAGTTCTTTCCGTGCTCAGCCACGATGAGTTTGGCCAGCTCATCCTGATGGTCCAGCACCAGCTGGCGCATCTTAAACATAATGTCAACACGCTTGGCTAGCGGAACCTTTGCCCACGCCTTTTGCGCCGTCTTGGCTACCTCGACGGCATGGTCCAAATCTGCGTCAGACGCCTGCAGCAGCTCCGCCTCTACTTCGCCAGTGGCGGGATTCTCCACCGCGAATCGTCCAGTTGGCGTGCCCTCGTAAGGCGCACCGTCAACCCAGTGTTCAATCGTCTTCATCGTCGCGAACTCCTTGTTTCATGATCGGCACCGTGTGGTGCATGCCGGCATACTTGCCGCGCTCATGTCCACTGTAATACATTCTAGGACTTTTGTCGTTACATTCTAGAAGTGATTTACGTCTTTATTCACTGCTCGAATGCGTCAGGCTGAGCGAGATTTGCGAAAAACACCGGATCTTCAGGGATTACCATGTCAGACGAAATACCCGCTTCGGTCCATCATATGCTCCACCTTGTGCGTGCAAACGAGAAGTCGTTCTAGCTCCACCACGTGAGTTCTAGCTCCACCACGTGAGAACGGAGGAACGAAAAGGACGGGAGTTGGTGCGAGGGCCACACCCCCTAGCATCAACTCCCGCCACATGAGCTCTAACGATCCGACTATTGGCCAGCAGCTCCGCGAAGACTCAGGGCTTCACGCAGTACACATCCGATCGTGTGCTCATTCCCTTGCCCGTCACACGAGATCGGCGAGCAAGGAGTCATTCAATTGTTTCGAGTTGTCAGGTGGCAACTTCGCCGTCGTCGTCAAAAACTCCGAATCCGACGAAGAAGCTAGCGCAACCACCCGCGTACTTATCGAAGGTAATGGCGTTGCGGCTTCTTCGATTCGAGGTACTCCCCATACGCTTGCTGAGTACTCTCGATCCGGGATTCCTGAGAAACCGGAACGTCCCACCAGCTGGAGGAAGGCGGATTAGGACCGTAAAGATCCGTCTCGATGTGAATCATCGTGGCCTTATCCGAAGCCTCGGCTTGACGATACGCGTCCCTGAACTCGTCCATTGTATGGACCTCGATCACATCAATGCCCCATGAACGAGCATTGGCCGCAATGTCCACATCAAGCTTTTGCGAATCAGCCGTGTGATCCGCTGCTTTCCCTCCCACGCGGTAGCGCGTACCGAAGCGCTGGGATCCATGGGATTCTGATAACGATCCGATGGATGCGTAGCCATAGTTTTGAAGGAGAACGTAAATAACCTTCAGGCCCTCCTGAGTGATCGTCGCAAGTTCCATGGGAAGCATCTGATACGTGCCATCCCCAACGATGGCCACAACCTCAGATTCTGGGAGAGCTAGCTTCACGCCCATCGCTGCGGGGATCTCGTATCCCATGCAGGAGAACGCATACTCCACGTGGTACTGAACGGGAGTCTTCGCACGCCACAGCGCCTGAAGATCGCCAGGCATGGAGCCAGCGGCGTTGATCATCACATCGTCATCACCCATCATCTCGTTGAGGGCGCCAAATACATCCGTCTGAGCCGGAAGCGGGCCATGATCAAGGTGGGTGTGCTTGTATACGACCTTCTCCCACGCGTCCTTCTCTTGGGATACCTCGGCAGCATACTCATCGCTCACGCTGTAGCCGTCAAGCTCCTTGGTCAGAGCGGTGAGCGCCTCACGGGCGTCGGCCACCAGCATCTCAGCCGAGTTCTTCACGGCATCGAACGCCCTGACGTTGATGTTGACGAACTTGACGTCCGGATTCTTGAACTGTGTGCGCGAACCCGTTGTGAAGTCCGAATAGCGCGTGCCGATACCAATCACCAGATCGGCCTTGTCAGCCAAGTGATTGGCGGCATCGCCACCCGTGGAGCCCACGCCACCCACCGATTGTGGATGATCGCAGTTAATGGCGCCCTTTCCAGCTTGAGTATCGGAAACCGGGATACCCGTGGCAGCCGCGAACGCGCGCAGCTCCTCGGAGGCCTCCGAGTAGATGGTGCCACCGCCGGATACCACCAACGGGCGCTTGGCATTCCGAATCAACTCCGCGCCCCGCTTCATCGATGCTTCATCGAGCGGCGAGCGGCGAATGTGCCACACGCGCTTATCGAACATTTCCACCGGGAAATCGAACGCCTCTGCCTGCACGTCCTGGGGCATAGCCAGCACAACTGCGCCCGTATCCGCCGGATCGGTGAGGGTACGCAGCGCCTGCATGAGAGATGGAAGGAGCTGCTCTGGGCGGTTGATGCGATCGAAGAAGGCGGATACTGGACGGAACGCATCATTACACGTGGTGTCGAGAGTTTGCGAGTTCTCGATCTGCTGAAGGACCGGATCCGGGTAGCGCGTGGCGAACTGATCTGAAGGGAACAGCAGCACGGGCACCCGGTTCGTGGTGGCCAGCGCCGCACCCGTCACCATGTTGAGGGAGCCGGGGCCAATCGAGGCCGTACACATGTAGGTTTGCAGGCGATTCGTTGACTTGGCGTAGGCGGAGGCCGCATGGACCTCACCCTGTTCATTACGGGGCATAATGTAGGGCATCTCGCCGCCATCTGCCTCCGGATCGAGCTCGTTCTGCAAGAGTGCTTGGCCCAGTCCGGCAACATTGCCGTGGCCAAAGATTCCGAAGGCGCCAGCGATCAAACGCTGTTCCACGCCGTCACGCTCCGAGTACTGATTGACAAGGAAACGGATCGTTGCCTGTGCAACCGTCAAGCGGACGGTTTCTACTGGGGATGTGCTCATTTTTTCTCCTGAGTGAGTATTGTGCTAGCTGGTCTTGGTCATGGGCAGTCGCGGATCAACCTCTTGGGTCTCCCATGTCTGACGAACCCACGTGTGGTGCGGATCGTCCGTCATGAGCCACACCGAATCCTCGGCTGGCCCAGCCATGACGTTGAGGTAATAGAGATCGTAACCGGGAGCTGCAACTGACGGTCCGTGGTAGCCGTACGGCATCACCACAACATCGCCGTCCCGAACTTCGGTGCACACGTCAATGTCGTGACCCGGAGATGGGTATATACGCTGGAGAGCAAAGCCTTCCGTATCGTTATCTCCGCGGCGAACCTCGTAGTAATAGATCTCTTCCAACACGCGCTCGACGTCATTGTGTTCATCGTGCTTGTGAGGGGGGTAGGAGGACCAGTTGCCGCCCGGAGTCAGTACTTCGGTGGCAAGCAAGTGGGAGGTTTCCAGATCGTTGCCGAGCGCATAGTTGTTCACCTGACGCGAGGCCGGGCCAGCGCCTCGGAGGCCAACCTGAACCTCATTGCGCGGGCAGTAGCGTAGGGGAAGATCCTTCGTGGCCTTCGCACCGGGTAGCGAGAAACGCCCGCCAGCCGGCGAACTCAGGCGAACGTCAGTATTGCGCGGGATGTACACGTAATCCGTGATATCCGTGAACACCGATTCGCGTCCCGCTACTTCATACTTCTTCCCCTCAGCCTCAACCACGCATCCCCCTTCAAGGGGAAGGACCAAGTATTCGGCTTCTCCGCCGGGAATTTCCACGCTGGCTCCAGCTGTCAGCCCAACCACCCTCAGGGAGGACCACTCCCATCCGGCCTTTTCTGGCGTGACATCTAGGTTGTACTCATCGTGGGTTGTTTCGCCTGCACGAATCACGTACTTTTCATTACTCATAGCAGCTCCACAGCTTGATCAACGGCCGCCTCGACATCGTCGTTGGGCGGATACAACAGGGATCGGCCAATCACAAGGCCGCGCACGTTGGGCTGAGCCAGTGCCTGTGCCCAGTGTGCGTAGGTAGCTTCTGGGTCATCAGAGACCTCGCCACCAAGAATGAGGCTGGGCATGGTTGTTGCCTCCATGACCCGCTCCATGTCAGGTATGCATGGCAGCTTCAGCCATGTGTGAGCGGATGTCCTCCCAAGCCCGGATGCGATAGCGATCGAACGAATCACCGAATCCACCGAGAGATCGTTGACGATTCTGTCGCCCTTCCATGCTGAGACAAAGGGCTCAACCATAGCGTTAAGTCCGCGCGCAGAAAGGTCATTGATCGCATGAGCACACGCCTCCATCGTGGCTGCGGTGGCGGCGTCCGAGAAGTTGAATCGGAGTAACATCTTGCCACCGATAAGGCCCTGCTCCTGAATGCCAGCTGCGTCGTAACACGTAAACCGGTCATCCATCTCAAATGATGCGCCCTGAAGGCCCGCACGGTTCATGGACCCCCACACCGCTTTGCCATCCAGCGCGCCCAGCAGCGTGAGATCTTCGATCATGTCCGCGGTACCAAGGAATCCATTAACCCCAGGGCGGGAGAGGGCGGCCACACATCGCTGAAGGACATCCTCGCGCGATGCCATGGCCATCCTATTCGGACCGGCACCGAGCGCTCCGCGGGCCGGATGATCACAGGCGATCACCATGAGCCTGTCTAATTCCGTCAGCGCTGGCTGGGCCCGCGCGGCCAAGCGCTGAGCGATCTGGCCCGGATCGGTCGCGCGGATGTTTGAGATCTTCTCAATGAGGCTCATATTTTGTTTCCTGCCTACAGTTTTTCTACAACGGGAGCTGTTTCCGGATGATTCTTGATCTTGTGGAGGATCTCCACTTCCGTGGCCATAGCGGTTGAGCACTCGAGCCGAGAAGCAACGATGGCGCCCGCTGTTGAGGCGAACTGCAAAGCGGTGGGCAGGTCCCATCCTTGAAGGAGAGCGTGGGAGAAGGAGCCACCAAAAGAATCACCAGCACCAAGTCCGTTGAGCACATCCACGGGGGTTACCGGTACAACGATGCGCTCCTCACGAGTCTTTGCCAGAGTCCCAAGTGGGCCTTGCTTGACTACCGCAATCTCAACACCGCGCTCAAGTAGGGCGTCTGCAGCACGATCCGGTTCAGTTTCACCCACAGCTATCCGGCATTCTTCCTTGTTGCCGATGGCCACGTTGACCTTGGAGAGCATGCGCTCAACTTCTGCGTGTGCAATCTCTTCGTTCTCCCAGAACGAATCGCGGTAATCCAAGTCAGCGATGGTCCAGCCACTCTTGCCGCGTACATCCAACGCGTGGTTGTGAGCGGACCTCGATGGCTCCTCGGAGAGGCCCGTGACGGAAAGCCAAAACACCTTCGCATCCCGAACAACCTCGTCCGGAATCTCGTCGGGAGTGAGCTGCAGGTCGGGAGCCGATGGTTCGCGGTAGAAATATAGAGGGAAATCGTCAGGGGGAAAGATTTCACAGAACGTTACGGGAGTATTGAACTTCGGGTTCTTAACAACAAACTCGTCAGACACTCCGAGGCGGCGCATTTCGCGCCGAACAAATCGACCAAACGGATCGTCACCAACTGCCGTAATGATGGCCGTCCGGTTGCCCTGACGTGCCGCTGCCACAGCAACGTTCGTTGGTGACCCTCCAAGAAACTTTCCGAAACTTGTCACATCTTCGAGTCCCACTCCTGTTTGGAGGGGGTATACATCTACACCGGATCGTCCGATTGCGACGAGGTCCATCGGATTTCCAGCACTTGAACTACGCATTGTTAGTTCCTTCCACAACTCTGGGGAGCGAGACAACTATAATGTATGCGAAACAAGCCCGTACGTCAACTGTTTGTTCTAACAAAATACGCAGAATCCTGTTCTCGAGTACCATCGAGGAAATGCCGAAACACACCGATTATGTAAAGGGAATCTCATGGCCGACCCATCCTCCAAGACGGAGAATCCATTCGCTCCGCAATTGGTTCTCGATCGCGATTCCGGAACCCCGCTCTACCAGCAAATTGCGAACCCCCTAGAAGAGGCCATCACAACGGGGAAGGTGGAACCTGGGCGACTGATTGAGGACGAGGTGTCCATGGCTGCACGGCTGAGCGTTTCGCGCCCAACTGCCCGCCGCGCCTTACAAGATCTCGTTTCGCGCGGACTCCTTACCCGCCGGCGCGGCGTCGGAACGCGCGTCACCCCATCTCAGGTGCGCAGGCCACTCTCTCTCACGTCCTTGAATGACGATCTCACGAAGTCAGGCTTCGAGCCCCATACGGAAGTCATGAGCTACGAAGTTAAGCTCGCCTCCGAGAAAGAAGCCGAGCTCCTTGGCTGCCCTACCGGCACCGAGATCATTCAGGTGCGCCGCCGCCGCTTCATTGATGAGCGGGCGCTCGCCATTATGCTGAACCTCCTGCCAGCCGTTAGCGCGCCAACGCTCACTGAACTGTCAACTTCGGGACTCTATGCCTCTCTTGCGAAACGCGGAGTACAGCCAGCCACGGCACAGCAGTCAGTAGGTGCTCGCATCGCAACTGAAGAAGACGCGACTATCCTCGAAACCGAACCCGGCGCCGCACTCCTCACGATGCAGCGCACCGCCTATGATGCCGCGGGTGCAGTGGTTGAGTACGGATCGCACATATACAACGCGGATCTCTACTCTTTCCACTTCGCCTTGGGTGCCGAGTAGTTCGATAGCTCCCTTTTTCGCCACGTCGCTGCTGGGTATACCGTGTGGCGCAGGTACTCTCAGGTCGAGTTTGCCCCGCCCACCGTTACCGGTATCAGTTTGGTTATCTGGAACGGGTTTGTGACGACGGCGATGCCCGCCGCACTAACCATTCATTTGCGGTGGGCGACTGGCGATGCAGCAGGCAGCGTGACAACATAAGTGGTTCACGTCACATTCCAGAATGCGATCTTTAAGTAATTACGCTTCGATTCGACGTTTTCCCAGTGATATCAAGGATGAAGTCGGCCCAAACTTGCGCCAATCACTTCAAGCTATCTAAGCGAAGAAAAGTTGGAGCGCGCTATTTCATACGCCACTACCACGTCCTATTGACAGGACAATTCGAGTAACGTCATACTCTTATCAACGCCTTAACGCGCGTTAGTCAACAACCCAATGGAACCAACGGAGGTTCAAAATGAGCAAGGATACGCTCAACGTTGCCGTGATCGGCGCAGGTATGGCCGGAACTACGCATGCCAATGCGTGGCGTCAGGTAGGAACCGTCTACGATCTTGGATTGCCGAAGATTCACCTACACACAATCGCCGATGCATACATGCCATTCGCTGAGGACGCCGCCGAGCGCTACGGCTATGAGCATGCGGTTGACGATTGGAAGAAGGTCGCCGACAACCCTGAAATCGATATCGTCTCGATCGTTGTCGGCAACGCTCTACACCGCGAAATTGCCGAGGCCCTCATCCGCGCCGGCAAGCATGTTCTCTGCGAGAAGCCTATCGCTGACACTCTCGAGAACGCCAAGGCCATGGCCGAGGCAGAGAAGGAAGCTGGAGTAGTCACCTCCGTGGGCTTCACCTACCGCCGGAATGCCGCACTTGCGCAGGTCGCAAAGCTTGCCAAGGAAGGAAATCTCGGTCAGGTTTCCCATATCGATGCCCGGTACTGGTGCGATTACGGCTGTGATCCAAACACTCCGATGGCCTGGCGTTACAAGGGCCCCATGGGCAGTGGCGCTCTGGGCGATGTTGGTTCGCACCTCATTGATTCGGCCGAGTTCGTGTGTGGCCCACTCAAGGCTGTATCTGGTGCAACGATGGCTACCGTCATCAAGGAACGCCCCGTAGCCCAGGGCCACGTTACCCGCGGAACCGCGCTCGATACGTCCAACGCTGAGATGGATACCGTAGAAAACGACGATGTTGCTACCTTCACGGCCGAATTCGAGAACGGCGCGATCGGCACCTTCTCCTGCTCTCGCGTTGCGTGGAACATGCCAAACTCCATGCAGATCCAAGTACTCGGAACTAAAGGCCGCGCCGGGTGGGACCTTGCACGGTCCGGTGAGATCGAAGTAGACGATGAGAACTCTCCTGCAGGTCTGGGTGGACCGCGTCAGGTACTCGTTAACCCCGATTTCCCCTACTACGCACGTGGCAATTCCATGCCAGTAGCTGGTGTGGGACTTACCCAGATCGAGCAGTTCACCTATCAGGCCTACGCCTTCCTCCAGCAAGTCGCAGGTGTGGAGAACGGTCTGCCAAAGTGCGCGACATTCGCTGACGGCTACCGCGAGATGCGTATCGCTGATGCAGTTGCACGTTCAGCAGCGGCTGGCGGCGCACGCATCGAAATTCAGTAACTTCCCATGGGGGTGGGAGTCCATCGAGGTTCCCACCCCCGCTTACACCTCACGACATGATGCCGCATCCTCGGCATACTGGCGATTCAACGGTTAAAGTCAGCAACCTGCTGTCACCGTTCTCTTTTTTATCTGCCTCACTCAGTGAGGAAACCAAAGGAGACAAGGATGTCATCCCCATCTACTATCCCACCTAGGCTATCGTCCGAAGACGTTAGCGAACTCGTTGAGAAAACTCCGCCATCTGGCAAGAAGCGCTCAGTTGGGTTTGTGGCTTTCGCGGCAACCCTCGGTTCTTTCCTCTTCGGCTATGACACGGGCGTCATCTCCGGCGCCCTTCCTTACATGCAAATGCCTACGGATGGCGGCGGCCTAGCGCTTACGCCAGTTGAAGAAGGGCTGGTTGGCTTCTTCCTGCTTATTGGATGCGCCTTCGGTGCACTCTTCGGCGGTCGTCTCTCCGATAAGTACGGGCGCCGCCATAACATCTTGTTACTTGCTGCGATCTTCCTTATTGGCGCCATTGCATGTGCCGCCTCTCCGAATCTCCTGATTCTTTACCCGTCCCGGTTCCTTCTGGGATGTGCCGTGGGTGGTGCTTCGGCTACTGTTCCCGTTTACCTTTCCGAAACTGCTCCCAAACGGATACGTGGTGTGCTCGTAGGCATCGATCAGCTCATGATCGTCACCGGCCAGCTTTTCGCTTTCATCGTGAACGCCGTCATCGCTAATATCACAGGCGGCCCTGACGTCATTCTCCAGCAGGTGGCCGCGGGAACTACCGCGAGAATCAATGGTGTTGAAACAACGCTTCAAGCTGGAGAGATGTACTCCTACGATGTCATGAGGCATATCGATCCGGCACTCTTTACGATCGATCACGGCAACGGCGATACCTGGCGCTATATGCTTCTTGTCTGCACAATTCCGGCGATCGCGCTGTGGATTTGCATGCGCATGATGCCGGAATCCTCACGCTGGCACGCGGCCAACTTTCAGTTCGCTGAAGCGATTGGCTGCTTGAAGCGTGTACGTACTGAGAAGGATGACATTCCTGGCGAGGTCCAGGAAATGGTGGATGCTCGGCAAAGCCAAGATTCTGAAGTGAAACTAGGGCTTAAACAAATACTGAAGATCAAATGGCTACGAAGACTCTTGATTATCGGAGCTCTCATAGGCATCTTTAATCAGACAACCGGCGTCAACACGATGATGTACTACGCCCCCAAGGTCCTCCAGCAGGCTGGATTTGGCACACAGGCGGCGATCACCCTCACCGTGCTGACGGGCGTTGCCTCGGTAATAGGTTCGGCAACCGGCCTCTATCTCCTCGCCAGATTCAGCCGCCGTACGGTTCTGATATTTGGTACAAGCGGCCTAACTGCCATGCTTGTTGCGCTTGCTCTCATATTCCAGTTCGGTATCACTCCACACATGGACGCGGATGGAAACGTACTGGACTCTATGCCTGACTTCGTCCCATATCTGGTGGTTGTAGCGATTGTGCTGTTCATGATGTTCATGCAGTCAGGCAATGCGCCCGCTACCTGGGTGATCATGGCTGAGCTGTTCCCGGGAAGCATTCGCGGCGTGGCAATGGGACTTGCCGTGTCCTGTATCTGGATCAGCAACGCGATCATCACCTTCGGCTTCCCGCCAATTATGGACGCGGTTGGTCCAACATGGACTTACGCCATGTTCGCCATCATCAACGTCATTGCAGTCACGTGGATGATTAAAGTTGTTCCAGAAACCAAGTACTCGTCACTTGAAGAGCTCGAAGTGGAATTCGAGGAGCGGTACTCCTAAACCGGAACGTATTCCGTAGATAACTGGAAGTAACTGTGATGGCGGGTGGGCACGCTCAGTGTCTCCCGCCATCACAACCTTTAACCGACATTCCCTACATCACACAGCATTCGTTCAAAACGTATTGACATTGCTTAATCTTTGTCAGTATGTTTAGTTGTGTAGTCACAGACATATCAAAGACGCTTGTCTACTTGCATCGACTTAGGAGCACTAGTGAGTAACCCCTCTCAGACCCCCGGCCCTCTACTGACTGCCGCGCAGAGCTTCGATACCGTTCTCTGGAACGATTCGGCAGATCTCGACGAGCTTTCACAGTCCATTTCGTTCGGTGGTGTAGGCGCCACCTGTAACCCGGTTATTGCCTACACAACCATCTCGAAGCACCCTGATATCTGGAAGGCCCGCATTCAAGAGATTGCTGACGCCAACCCAACATGGGGAGAATCTGAGATCGGCTGGCAGACAGTCAAAAACATGTCCGTTGAGGCAGCCAAGCTTCTTGAGCCCGCATTCGAGAAGTACAACGGGCGCAATGGACGCCTCTCCGTCCAGACCGATCCTCGCTTCCATCGCGACGCCAAGAAGCTGGCCGATCAAGCCGTTGAATTCTCCGAGCTTGCGCCCAACATCGTGGTGAAGGTGCCAGCCACCAAGGTTGGCATCGAGGCAATTGAGGATGCCACCTACCGTGGTGTCTCGATGAACGTCACCGTTTCCTTCTCCGTACCGCAGGCCGTCAAGGCTGGCGAGGCCATCGAGCGTGGACTTGAGCGCCGCAAGGCCGAAGGCCATGACATTTCCACCATGGGTCCGGTTGTCACCATTATGTGTGGTCGCCTCGATGACTGGCTCAAGAGCGTTGTTGCTCGCGATGGCATCTACATCGATCCATCCGCTCTGGAGTGGGCAGGCGTTGCTGCATTCAAGAACGCCTACCGCATCTTCCAGGAGCGCGGCCTAACAGCCCGCCTGTTGTGCGCTGCCTTCCGTAACGTGCTCCAGTGGTCCGAATTCCAAGGTGGGGACGTCGTGGTTTCCCCGCCATTCAAGTGGCAGCAGATCATCAACGCATCGGACTACGAACCCGTTGCACGCATGGATGTTCCAGTTGACGAGTACTACATCAATCAGCTGCGCCGCATCCCGGACTTCAACCGCGCCTATGAGGAAGACGGCATGAGTGTTGAAGAGTTCGAGACCTTCGGTCCCACTGCCAAGACTCTGCGCCAGTTCCTCAATGCTGACGCCGATCTGGACGCACTGGTTCGCGACATTCTGGTTCCAGCGCCGTAATCTCGTGGGCTAGGTCAGATCACTCCCCCGACGTAGTCCATGCCGGCAAGGGCGGGGCATCTTTCGAGATGCCCCGCCCTTTTTACTCGCAGGCGAACGGACGAAAGGGCAAGGCCCGCATGAGTCAGCCGAGGATCCCCGAATCCACGCGTCCCCAATTCCCCGCATAGAATCGCCCAAGAGTTTCCTTCTTGAACTCGGTGTAGGTGCCTTCTTCCATGGCACGGCGAATTCCGGCTACGAGGTGCACGGTGTAGTACTCGTTGTGGATGGTGGCGAGCGTGGAGCTGATCATTTCCTTCGCCTTGAAGGCGTGATGAAGGTAGGCACGCGAAAAATGCGTGCACGTGTAGCACTTGCAGCCGGGAACAAGCCGGCCAAAATCGCGCTTGAACTGCTGGCGCGTCACGTTGAATCGGCCGTCGGGCGAATAGATGGCGGCGTTGCGGGCAACGCGTGAGGGGTTCACGCAATCGAAGGTGTCCGCCCCGGCCTCCACAGCCGCAAAGAAATCGTCAGGCTCGGAGATTCCCAAGAGATGCCGGGCCCGATCCTCCGGAAGCTCCTCGCTCACCCATCCCACGATGGTCCCCAGGTTCTCCTTCTCGAGTGCTCCGCCGATGCCAAATCCATCGAAGCGTTGACCATCGATCTCCATGGCACCCAAATCCCGTGCTGCCTGACGCCGCAGGTCCTCGTATTGTGCACCCTGAATCACACCGAAAAGCTGCTGAAAGGGCTTGCCCTCACGCTCCGCGGTCAGCTCCCGGTGGGCAGCAAGGCACCGCTCCGCCCACCGCCGTGTCCGCTCCAGGGCCTCTTCCTGATATCCGCGTGAGTTGAGCAGCGTGGTGAGCTCATCGAATGCGAACATGATGTCCGCGCCCAACTCGTGCTGGATCTTCATCGAAATCTCAGGCGTGAACCGATGTACCGAGCCGTCGAGGTGCGAACGGAACCACACGCCGTCGTCGTCAACATTGGCTAAGCGCTCCTTTGACGGCGCGACGTCCAAATCGTTCTTTCCCTTGCCGGAAAACTCCTCGGACAGGACCTTCTTGAACCCGGATCCCAGAGAGAGCACCTGAAAACCGCCGGAATCAGTGTAAGTGGGCCCGCGCCAATTCATGAAGGTGGAGAGCCCGCCGGCCTCGTCGATGATGTCCGAACCCGGCTGCAGATACAGGTGGTAGGCGTTGGCCAGCACGGCCTGCGCGCCCAACTCCGCCACGGACTCGGGGAGCACGGCCTTGACCGTAGCCTTCGTGCCCACGGGGATGAAGGCGGGAGTCTCGATATCCCCATGCGGCGTGTGAATCACGCCCGTGCGCCCCAGCGGCGCCCCCGTGAGCTTGCCGTGGGCGCCATCTTCTAGACGAGTTCGGAGCGTGAAACCGGTTGTATCCATCAGGTTCTTTCTGTTTTTTCTCTGATCATTGGCGACGACGGGTCCGAGTACCTCAGGGATGCGGAGCGGCGGGCTGGGATCTAGTCTTCGTTCCCCGAGCGTTCGCTCGCTGACTCCCCGTGTTCCTTCCCGGCGTATTCCGGTTCGCGGCGCTTCAGCCAACCCACTACAGCATAGGTGACCGGCAGGAGAATGGCCTCAACGGCCACCTTGTAGATGAAGCCAACAACGGTGAGGTTAACGATCGTTTCCAGCGGCATGTCGCCAGCAAGAATCACGCTGCCCCACGCCACGGCGCAGAATACAACGGTATCCACGGCCTCGCCCACGAGGGTTGATCCCATGAGCCGCGCCCACAGGTGCTTTTCGCCCCAGCGCTTCTTGATGCGCACCAGGACATAGGAGTTCAAGAGCTGCCCGCACAGGAATCCCAACGTGGAGGCGGCCACGAAGCGCGGCACCACACCTACGACGGCAGCGAACGCGTCTTGATCCACGTAATCGCCCGAGGGCGGCAGCGCCACCACAATGGCGAACACGATCGAGGCCACAAGCTGCACCAAAAACCCCGTGACGATCACCCGGCGCGCACGGCGGAAGCCGTACACCTCAGACAGCACATCACCCAGTACATAGGTGAGGGGGAAGAGGATCGCGCCACCATCGAAGACAAGATGGAGCGGGCCAAGATCCAGCCCGATCAGCTTGGTGGCGGCAATGTTGGACACCAAGAGGAACGCCACGAATACAACGGCGATGATGTCATAGTATCCCCGGGCTGATCTTGGTGTGGGCGCGGATTCGGGCGCGGGCACCACCCCGCGCTTTGGAGATCCACTTCCGGTGGCAGAATCCGAGCTGGCGCTAGAATCCGGACTGGCGCTATTGGGACTATTAGGCGTGGTGTTATTGGGCGTAGGCATACGGCTTCCTGTCAATACGTATATTTCCAGTTCGCCCGGCGCTGCCACCACCAGGTCCTGCGGCATCGCCAAGCTGTAGCAAAGTGCGATGCCCAGAGAACGCCGATCGCTCGACAATCCGAGTCAAGTGTAGCGGACGCGCCAACAAACCCGGAACGTGGAGCATTGACACACGCCACCGCTAGGCAGAAGATAGCGAGGTGTCTGCGATGAACAACCCGATGGAATGGGTTTCCATCATTGTCCTGATCGGTGTGCTCGCCTTTGCCGTCACCCGCCCGAAGGGCCTGCCGGAGGCCGTGGCCGCCGTGCCCGCCGCCGCGTTCCTCATCGCCATCGGCGCCATCGATCTGCCCACCACGGGCGAAGAAGCCGCCAGCCTAGGCCCCACCGTAGGCTTTTTGGCCGCCGTTCTGGTCCTTGCAAACCTCTGCGAGAAGGAGGGCCTGTTCACCGCAGCCGGCCAGCTCATGGCCAAGGGCTCCAAAGGAGATCCGAAACGCCTACTCGCCCTCGTGTTCATCGCCGCCGCCATCACCACCGCCGTCCTGAGCCTCGACGCCACCGTCGTGCTTCTCACGCCAGTCATTTTCGGCACCGCCGCCCGCATGGGTGCGCGCCCCAAACCCCACGTCTACGCCACCGCGCACCTCGCCAACTCCGCCTCGCTCCTCCTCCCGGTCTCCAACCTCACGAACCTCCTCGCCATGAACGCCTCCGGCCTGAGCTTCGCGAAGTTCGCCATGATCATGGCACTTCCGTGGGCACTGTCCCTCGCCGTTGAGTACATCGTTTTCCGCGTGAGATTCCGCGGGGATCTTTCGTTGAAGCCCCCGCGCGGAAAGAATAATAACGACGACGACGTTGTGGTCCCGAAGTTCGCCGTTGCGGTACTGGGCATCACGTTGATTGGGTTTGTTGCATGTTCCCCGCTCAATATCGAGAGCTTCTGGGCGGCCCTCCTTGGCGTTGTTCTGCTGGCGGGAAAGCGCCTCATCGTGAACTCGGAGCCCAAGAAGCGCCAGATCGTGGACCTGCTCAAGGCCATCAACGTGTGGTTCATCCTGTTCGTGCTCAGCCTAGGCATCGTGGTGCGGGCTGTGGTAGACAACGGCCTATCCGAAACCCTGAGCCATGTGGTCCCGGCCGGCAACAGCCTGCTGACGATGCTGGCTCTGGCGTTCATCGCCGCACTGCTGGCCAACACAGTCAACAATCTTCCGGCGGTCCTCGTGTTGCTGCCGCTCGTGGCTCACGCGGGCCCGCCCGCCGTGTTGGCCGTGCTCATCGGCGTGAACATCGGCCCCAACCTCACCTACGTGGGATCTCTGGCCACACTCCTGTGGCGCCGGATTCTCAAAGAACGTGATCAAGACACAGAAGTCATGGAGTTCACCAAGCTGGGGCTGCTGACGGTTCCGATAAGTTTGGTGTTGTGTACGTGCGCCCTGTGGGGCGTCACGCATCTGTTAGGAGTATGAGATGAAAGTAGTTGCATGGATTGCACCGGGAACATGGGACGCCGTCGTCGCCACGGCAAATAAGCGCCCACACACGGACCGCATCACTCTCGTGGCGGTGGCGGACAATACTCAGGACGTGCCCTCCGGGATGCTATCCGGGCTCATGGGCCGCGCCCACGCGCCCGGCTACGAATACTATGACAAGGTCAGCAAGGAAGCCGCCCAAGGCCTCTTGGATCAGGCGAAGGGCCAGCTTGGCCGCGAGTGCGAGACCCGGCTCCTCGTTGGCAAGACAGAAGAAGTGGTCACGGAATCTTTGGAGGACGCCGGGCTGCTCATCCTTGCCCGTGACGGCGACAGGTCGCGGCTCGGCCCCAAAAGCATCGGGCGGCACACGCGATTCGTTCTGGACCACGCACCCTGCACGGTGGCTCTCGTGTGGCCGGGCGAAACCCCGCCACTGGAATCGATTCCCGAGACGCTTCCTCCCGAGGAAGACCCGGCGAACCTCCCCCACGAGAGGGACAACGGCTAAGAGCCCCTTAGGACGGCTAAAGACCCCTAAAACTGGATGCGGATGACCTGCTGGCCGTCAGCGTCACTGACCTCTTGGGTGATCTG
>NZ_JBQCZW010000031.1:0-25178 GCF_052089425.1 Ancrocorticia sp.
ATCACGCCTATAAGCTGGCCATGCGTTTTGACGCCAACAGCTACCTTGTCATCAACCAAGCCTTCATCACCCATGACATTGGGCGGGGGCGCGGCGGAACGGCGGCTGTGCTGGAAAATCTTCACATGCCCGCGCTGGTTGTGCAGGTGGATTCCGATCGCCTCTTCTACCCAAGCGATATGGCCGCGTTGGCCGAAATCCTCCCGGGCGCTGGGCCGATCGTGACCATGTCTTCACGTCACGGCCACGATGGTTTCCTCATTGAGAACGATCAGGTGACGGCCATCCTCAACGGCTTCCTTGGGCAAATCGCGCTCCCACGTTAGATTCGGGTGAGGCGTTACGCCCAAAGGTTATGGAGTGCTCACTGCCGGCTCCGCGTGGCATCATAAAAACATGAACGAATGGGAAGATGATCTTCTCGGGCCTGGCTACGTGCAGATGACCCTTCCCCTCGCGCGCGACGATGAGGGGCCAGTTGTTGCGACCCTCATCAAGTACGTGCCCGAATTCGATGCTGATTCCCGCGAAATCCCGGCCTCACCAGACTTCGCTCTTCTCGCGATCCACGGGTGGAACGATTACTTTTATCAACGCGAACTAGCCAGAGCGATCGCTGAGGCGGGCGGCGCCTTCTACGCAGTGGACCTCCGAAAGTACGGGCGCAGCCTACGGGACTGGCAAACCTTCGGGTTCATTACCGATCTGAGCACCTACGGCGAGGAGATTTCCGCGTGCCTTGATGTGATCGCCGAGGAACACGAGGAGGTACCGCTCCTTTTGTACGGGCACTCCACCGGCGGCCTCGTGGCCTCGCTGTGGGCCGATAGCCACCCCGATGCCATTGACGGCCTCATCCTCAACTCGCCGTGGCTCGAGCTTCAAGCATCTACGTCCCTCCGGCAGATGGGCAGGCCCATCATTGACCTCATCGCCCGGCGCCTGCCCAAAACCGAGCTTCCTCTGCCGGAAGGCGACTTCTATCAGCGCGCCCTCACCGCTACCCCACCGCCGGGTAGCGAAACGATACCCGGTGCCCCGGACGGCACTA
Organism: Ancrocorticia sp.; assembly: GCF_052089425.1. Taxonomy (NCBI): domain Bacteria; kingdom Bacillati; phylum Actinomycetota; class Actinomycetes; order Actinomycetales; family Actinomycetaceae; genus Ancrocorticia; species Ancrocorticia sp. The sequence continues at coordinate 1,052 of NZ_JBQCZW010000031.1, forward strand.
CCGATCCGTTCTGGACCACGGGTTGGGAACCAGATCCACGATTCCGCAACGGCATGGGCCAACCCGTCAGGGCCGCGTGGTTGGCCGCGATCCTCAAGGGGCAGGCGCGCGTGGCCGAAGGCCTCAACATCACCTGCCCCATCTTGGTTCTCACCTCCACCGCGTCCGCCACGCCATCAGCAGAGTGGCACGAAGAACAGCGAGCCACAGATTCCGTGCTGGATGTTGAGCAGATCTGGAAGCGAGTAGCGCATCTGGGCAACCACGTCACCCTAGCCAAGCTTCACAACGCCATCCACGATGTGGTTCTCTCCCGCGAACCCGTGCGAAATAAAGCCTTCGCGGAGATCAACCACTTCATCCGGGCCTACATCACGGTTAGCAAGTAACTAGACCAAGGTGGACACTTCGCGATCCTTGCGGATTAACAGGCGCTTTACCACGAGGCATACGCCGGTTGCGAGCAGCCACCAGCCAGCATCCATCAAGTACCCGCTAGCATGCAAAACGTCATGATACACGGCGGGCCACATCTCACCCGAAGGATCATTTGATACACCGTCCCAGACCCAATACATGTTAAAGGTCGCGCCGTAGAGAAAGCCGAGAGTGGCAACTCCAGCGATCCATACGGCCCAACCGGCTACCCGTGCAAGCTTTGCATAGCCAGTCTCGTGAAACGTCCAGTTTCCGGTACTCATCAGAACTCCAACCCTGACAGTCTCGAAAGACCCTTTTCGTCAGCTAATCTTGTGGCATTGTTCTCCAACAAAGACACCACTCGAGAACAACCTTGCGCACTGTTTACCCTTCTTGACGGTATATGGCGCCTTCGAATTATTCCCGCCAAAGGTGGTACCAATTATGTGGCAACCCGCCTGATGCTTGCCTTTCACGGTACTGAAAATGCCGTTGTTCACGGTACTTCTGTTCTGCCAATCAATCCGGTAATCGCAGATTCTGCCAGTCGTAGAAACTGCATACGCCTTTTCCTGCTGAATTTTCGTCCCCGAACCGGTGATATCGTGGGTCAGTACAAACCGAGGAATGTAGTTACCCTTAACTGAGAATCCACCGATCCATGCCTGACCCCAGGCACTTAGCGTCCCTATACCCTGAGTTTCTTCAGGAACATAGTCCCAACTGGATGGATCGTCATTCTGGATTTTCCCACCATAAATGATTCCGTCGCCGTTCGCGGATTCACTACTGATGAGCACATCGGAATCATCAATAATAGCCGCCTCATTTGCGGAAGCAACACTGCCTAACGCTAGCCCGAGAGCGAGAAATAGCGCCCCCCTACAAGTCTTTTAGAATGCATCGTCACACCTTCTTGTTCTCACGAATTTATGTACCAGAAATTTCTGATGTGACGATCCTTACATAAAAAGAGACCACTAACTAGGTCCACATTCACTCATCCTCCTCATCTATGCACTTATCCTCCAAAAGCACACGTCCTCATCGAACCTCTCAGGACTTTAGTACCACTAATGATTTACGCTATGAGACACGCGACTCACAACTCCAACCATCAGTTCAATAAAATCATACTTTCACGGGAACCTACCCTGCTCCGTGAATCTCAACCCTGACCCACGTCCCCGGCATTGCTCTTCTCGCGATCCGCGGATGGAGTAACTACTTCTATCAACGCGAACTTGCCCGTACCCTTGCACACGCGGGCGGGGCATCTAGGCAATCACGTCACCCTAGCCAAGCTCCACAACGCCATCCACGATGTGGTTCTCTCCCGCGAACCCGTGCGAAATAAAGCCTTCGCGGAGATCAACCACTTCATCCGGGCCTACATCACTGGTGATTAGCAGCCGACGTGCGAGTAGTGACGATTTCGGATCGCTGAATTATCAGATATGATAACGCCATGGATGACGGTGAAGAGTTTGCTGCCCTTCTAGAATCTGCTGCACGGTTTCAAGAAATTGTCCCTGACGCGGTCTTGGTGGGAGGTACCGCCGCGGCCTTCCATGCCCACCACCGAGTTTCGTACGATCATGACCATGTGGTCAAGGACCTTCGTAGCCGATATGACCAAGTCCTTGATGCATTGGAAAGCACCCCCGAGTTTACTGTTAGCAACAGGGCCAGCCGGGCACCCAACACGATCATGGGGAAGTTTGATGAGCACTACGCTGGACTCCGTAATCTCCGCCGCCGCCGCCCTTTAGAGGTAGAAAGCGTTACTCTGGCATCGGGGCGAAAGCTGAGGGTCCCGACTGAACTGGAAACCTTGCGAGTCAAGGCATACCTTGTTGTACAAAGGAATGCTGTTCGCGATTATTTGGATGTTGCCGCACTTTCGTCGCACTTGGGCCTGACGGCAGCAGCAGACACACTGAGATCAATTGATGAATACTACGTTGAACACTCTGACGAGTACGGTTCAGTTCTGACAGAGCTAGTCTTACGCCTAAGCGACCCGCTCCCACGTGACCGAGCAGCAATCAGAACATTCGAGGAGTATAAGGGGGTGCACGCGCGATGGCAGAAATGGAGCAACGTCGTCAACCAGTGCCAGCAACTGTCCGCGAAGATGGTGTAGAAGTCCAGATCAGCCCACAGTTCTTCAGAAACGTCACGACCACCCCAAGCACGCCGATAGATGATTGGCCACACGAGGTATTCCGGGCCGTTCTTGAGTACGGAATGGTTTATGACTGGCGGATTGTTGCCGACTTTGTGCGTGCCCATCCGTGGGGGAAAGCAGCGCATACGCTAGAGGAGGTTATCGATTACTCGGATGACCTTGACACCTATCACCTCATGAAACGAATACTTCACAACGCACGCGCGGACGCACAAGAAGGTGAACGCCAGCAAGTCGCGTCTGAGCTAGCCTCATATGTTCGCCAGTCGGGTATGACGCAAAAGGACTTTGCTCTGGCAACGGGCACGTCAGCCAGCAGGCTGTCTTCGTACATATCGGGAAAAACCGATCCGAGAGCGTCCTACGTAGTGCGCGCGAGGGCGGCCGCTCTGAATACGTAGCTGGCGAATCCGCCTCTGCTACAGATCCCCGAGGCGCTTGCCGCCAGGAACCTTCCACACGCTCCAACCGTCAACGCCCGCGATACCTGAGGCAGCCGATGCTGCTTCGGAAGGATCGGTGAAAACGCGTCCGTCAGACAGTGCCATGGTTCCACGAGCTGTGACCCTGGCCGACAAGCTGATGTTGCGGCGGCGCTGGCTCCACACCACGTTAAACGGAGCGCCATAACGCTGGGCGATCTGAAGCAAACGGCTCGGCTGCTGGCCTTGTGCCGGTTGGGTGTGATCCAGCTGGGCTGCCTCTTCCACCGCTTCCGATGAGGAGGTTGCAGCCGCAGATTCTGAAATGATTTGAGGGGCCCGCCTGCCCGAGCTCTTGGGCGCCGAGTTCTCCCAGAGGTCCTGTTCGGCACGGTTGCCGTGATCTGACTGAGAGGCAGCAGACTGAGCAAACGCGGACGGCCCGGCATATCCGGGAACGTTGGCAAAAGCCGATGGTGCGGTCCCACGCTCCGGGCGATCGAGACGCACGGGCCGGTCCGGGCCAGATTCGGCTGCCGATCGTTCACGGGAAACTGCACGGCGGCCATGGGCGCGGCGTGGAGCCTTGCGCTCGGTCGGGTTCTGGATAGGCGCCGCGGCCTCTTCATCGCCGGCCAGCAGGGCGCGCAGTTGGCTGATCTGGTCCGAGGTGCTGGTTGGCGCCATCTCCGGGGTGCTGACAACAGGCGAGCTCACCACAGGCGCAGAGGTTTCCGTTTCAACAGGCTCAGCCGCCTCTACCGGTTCAGCATCTTCTTCCGTTTCCACGGCCGGATCGGCCCGCTCTACAGGGGCTGGCTGCCCGACGATCTCCGGTTCCGGAACCGGCACAACTGAGTTGGGAGCCGCTTCCGAAACCTCCGCGGCTTCAGCTTCAACACTGGTTTCAGCTTCGATAGTGGGCTCAGGTTCGACGACGGGTTCAGCACCGGTGACGTATTCGGCGGTATCAGGATCGGCGGCACCGGCAGAGGCATCAAAATCTTCAAAGGTGGCCTCGGCGGGAGAAATCGCGCTCTCGGCGGGAGAGACAACTACGGGCGATTCGGCCACAGGAGAGACAGCAGATGGAGATTCGGAGAGGAGAAGTTCATTGGCATGCTGCGGCGATGAAAGAATCGCACTCAAGCGGGCGGGCCGCGGGCGCACTTCCTCGAAGGACACGAGCACCTGACTGCCGCCATCGTGCAAGGAAGCCTTCCGGACATCCAACCCAGAACCTGCCAGCGCATCAACGGCAGATTTCACGTTCTCATCGATTCCCAGCACCACAAGGTACAGCCGTGGGCCCGGGGAGGGATGGGGCGGGCACGCGTCCAAGAACATGTGCCAATCGCGGGGGAAGCTACGCGCCCCAGGCCCGTAGATCAACGCGAGACTGGAGCGGCCCATCTCCGAATGCCTTCCGGCACGGGCAAGTGCCCCCAGCAGCTCATCGGCGTTCAGAACATTAAGAACCTCAACGGTGACGGTTTGTCCCGCAGGGTCCAGAGCGATAAGCGATTCCTTTGATCCCTCGCCCGCTGGCTCGCTTTGCCACGCAACAGGGAAGAGAGGGACGTCAATGAGTTCCACAACGCGTTCACGGATAGCCGCTAAGGACTCAGCGGTCACTCCGGCATCACCCGCGTTCACTGCGTGCGCAGGAACTAGGCGACCGTTCTCAAGAGCGAAAACCGACATGCCATATACCCCCTGAATTGGGCTCGCCAGACCGCCCCCAGTTTAGTCGAGTTCCGATGTTTTCCATACTTCGAAAGCCGAAGAATTTACTTCTCACCGTAGTCAGGCCATGTTGGAGTACATCGCGGCGTGTCGCACACCGCACGCTTGCCATAGCTTGATCTCTCACGGCTATCTTAACGCGTATGCACGGTATCGGCACGAGGAGAAGCACTCTTCCCATCGCGAAGCAGTTCGGCCAAATGGATACCGTTCGATCCCTCCAGTTGCGCCGCTTGTGTACGGCAGGAGAACCCATCAGCCAAGAAGATGGCATCGGGCCCCGCCTGCCGCAAAGCTGGTAGCAGCTTCTGTTCGGCAACGGCCACTGACACATCGTAGTGACCTTGCTCCATCCCGAAGTTTCCAGCCAACCCACAGCACCCTGTCACCTTGGTGATCGTGGCACCGGTACGCGCCAGCAACTCCTCATCAGCCTTCCATCCCATGACGGAATAGTGGTGGCAGTGCGGCTGAGCCACAATCTCCATCCCGCTGAGATCGGGAGGCGTGAACTCCTCGGCCGGCCCGATGGGAGCGGGTGCGGTGAGGAGCTCAGAGAGCGTATACGTCATACCCGAGACCAGTTCACTTCGCGAATCCTCAGGCAACAAATCCAGCAGATCCGATCGAAGCACAGCGGTACACGAGGGCTCTACCCCCACGATCGGAACGCCGCTGGCCGCGAACGGTGCCAGCACCTCCAGCAGATGGGTGAGCTTCTTCTTTGCGGCGGTGAGTTGGCCAGTTGAAATCGAGGTGAGGCCACAACACGTTGATTCCGGCGGGATCAACACCGTGTAGCCGGCGCTCTGCAACAGTTCAACCTCCGCACGCGCCCCGCGCCCATCCAGAGTCTCGGAGAACGAATCGGCCCACAGCATGACGTATCGCTTATCTCCAAGCCGCCCGGGATTGAAGGAGGAGAGCCCGCGGGCTTCCTTGGAACGGGAGAACCGCTCAGTGGCAAAGGCAGGCATGCCCCGCCGTGGGTCAATGCCAAACACCTTGAAGCCCAGCTTGCGCACTGGCGCAAAGGACATGACGGCATTCGCAACGCTGGCAACCAGCGGCACCTTCGTGGCCATACCCGCCAGCGTTGGCAGATTCCCTAGCGTGTAGTGAGTACGAGGCCGCATCTTTCCCTGATACGCCCGAAACAGCACCTCACTGCGGTAACGGGCCACATCAATGCCGGTGGGGCAATCGCGCGAGCATGCCTTACAAGAGAGGCACAAGTCCAGCGAATCGAGAACCTCGGGAGATTCCCAATCGGAGAAGAGTTCCCCGTTGGCAAGCTCTTGAAGAACGCGAGCACGCCCGCGCGTCACGTCCTTTTCATCCTGAGTGGCCGCATAGGACGGGCACATGAAGAAGCCCGCATCGAACCGATCGGCTCGGCAATTGCCCACTCCGGTGCAGCGGTGGACGGCTTGGGTGAAGTTGCCGTCGTCGTCGTCAAAATGGAATCCACCCGCGTACGCAAGCACGCGTGCGGCCGGGCGGCGCAACAGACCGTCAACGGTATCGGGGTTCACGAGCACGCCGGGGTTCAAAAGCCCCTGCGGATCGAACAGATCCTTGACGCGAGCGAAGGTTTCGATGATTTCAGGGGAGTACATGCGCGGAAGCATTTCGGAGCGCGCGCGGCCATCGCCGTGTTCGCCGGAGAGGCTGCCGCCGTGGGAGGCCACAAGATCCGCCGCCTGCTCCATGAAGGAGCGGAACACGGGCACGCCGGTGGCCGAATCGATGGGGAAATCGATGCGGATGTGCACGCAGCCATCGCCGAGGTGGCCATACATGAGGCCATCCAGATCGTGCTTTTCCAGTAGAGAACGCAGATCGCGCAGGTAATTGCCCAACTTCTCGGGCGGCACGGCCGAATCCTCCCAGCCAGCCCACGCAGGATGGCCTTCGGGTGTGCGCCCGCCCAGCCCGGCCCCATCGGCGCGGATTCTCCACAGCTCGTTGGCCTCAGCACCGGCTGGACACACGCGATACGAGGTGGTGTTCGCGGTGTGGGCAAGCTCCTCCGCACGCGCCAACACGTCAGCTTCGGATTCGCCATCTTCGGCGCCGATTTCGATGAACAGCCAGCCGCCACCGGGCGGCAGCTCTGGCACGGAACCCTTATGCCGCCGCACCACATCCACAAGATGGGCGTCCACGCCCTCCACAGCGAGCGGGTTGAAAGCCAGCAATGCGGGCACATCGTCCGCCGCAGCCGGCATATCCTCATACCCCAGCACCACGAGCGCCGGTGATTGAGCCACTGGCACTAGGCGCACGGTGGCCTCCGTGACCACAGCCAGAGTGCCCTCCGATCCCACGAGGAACTTCGCCAGATCGGTGCCATTTTCGGGAAGCAGGTGCTCAAGCGAATAGCCGGAAACTTGGCGCTTAAAGCGGCCCATCTCCACGCGAATGGTGGACAGGTGTTCGCTCACGAGATCCGCCAACCCGGCAACCATCGCATCGCCGCGCCCGGCCTGAATCTTGGTGCCGTCCGCTAAGAACGCCGTCAGCTCGTGCACGTTATCGGCCGTACGCCCGTAGGCCACCGCGTGGGGGCCGCAGGCGTTGTTTCCGATCATGCCGCCGAACGTTGCGCGGTTCTGGGTGGAGGGATCGGGCCCGAAGCGCAGGCCGAACTTTCCGGCCGCCTTCTGGAGGCTGGCCTCAATCACGCCTGGTTGCACGCGCGCCGTACGATTTTCCGGATCGATCTCCAAGATCTTGTCCATGTGGCGCGAGAAGTCAAGGACAATCCCCTGCCCTACGGCGTTTCCCGCGCACGAGGTTCCGGCCCCGCGGGAGGTCAGCGGCACGCCGGTTTCGCGGGCCACCGCGAGCGCCGCGGCCACGTCTTGGGCGTCCTTCGGATAGGCCACAACTTGAGGAACAACGCGATACGTTGAGCCGTCGGTTGAATACTCCGCCCTACGCCTCGTCGAATCGTCAACTTCGCCCTTGAGGGCGGCCTTCAGCAGGCCGGCTACAGTATCGCTGGTCATGAATATCATCCTCCCAGAATTATTGTGCATGCTTGGACCCATGTTTGCGTGGGTCCTCCGGCATAGACAAGGAGAATTGCACGTAATTCGGTTGCACGGCTTGGTGGGCTTTTATTGACGCCGACGGCGGGGCCTATCCCGCAAGGGCACATCCTGCACACTGAATCCTCGCCTGTTGGCCGAGAGGCTCCGTGGTGTGGCAAGCCCCTAGCCCGGATGAACACAGAGATGTCGCGTCCGCGAGCAGCCCGAGCCTGTTGAAATGATCCAACATGGTTTTCACAAACACCACGCTGGTATCGCACTTGGCAGCCACAGCGGTCACCGTATTACCCTGCTGAAGCTCGCCGAGGATCTTGGGAACCACACTGGTCATGAGATAAACAGGCTCCCGATCTGGAATATGGAGACAGCGAGCACCCACGCAATAGCGAGCTGGGAAATCACTGCCAGCGCCGTCTTCTTCCCGCCAATCAACTTGGCCTGTTCAGCCACAGTTGCCATACATGGCGTGTAGGCGAGGACAAATACGAGGAAGGCGAAGGCCGCGAGGCCTTCAGAACCGGTGCCTGCGGATTCGCCAAGTGACTGCGTCAGGAGCTGCGGGAGTTTGCCCAGATCTTCTCCGTTATCTTCCGCATTGCCGGCATCCACCTCCGGATCCATGTTGTAGGAGGTGACGATCGAGGACACCACGGTTTCCTTGGCTACGAAGCCCGTCATGAGCGCGCCCGTCATGTGCCACTCACCGAAGCCGGTGGGTTCGAACACCGGCTCGAGTATCTTCGCTGCGCTGCCGTAGAGAGAGTCCTCCATGGCCAGCTCCGGATCGGCGAAGCCACGATCGGCATCATTCATCGGCACGGCGCCCATCAACCAGACGAGGAGCGTCATAAGCACGATAATCTTGCCCGCCCCCGTCACAAACGTCCACGCGCGCTGCCACGTGGTGCGGAGCAGAACAACCAAGCGGGGCACCTGATAGGCAGGAAGCACCAGCATGAGCGGGGTGCTCTCCTCATCTTTGGTGATGAAGTGCTTGAGGATCCATGCCCCGCCCACGATCAAGAACAGGGAGATGAGATACATGGCGAACACAACGGTTCCCGCGTGGGATCCAAAGAAGACCTTGCCAATCATCAGGTAGATGGTCAGGCGTGCAGCGCAGGAGGTGTAGGGGGTGATGAGAACCGTGACAAGGCGTTGCTTGCTTGAGGGCAGCGTGCGTGCGGCGGCAAGCGATGGGAGATTACAGCCGAAGCCCATGATAAGCGGCAAGATGACTCGGCCGTCTAGGCCGATACGGCGCATGAGGCGATCGCCAAGAAACGCCACGCGGGCCATGTAGCCCGAATCCTCCAATACGGAGAGTGCAGCGTAGATAACGAACATGAGTGGGAAGAAGCTGGCTACCACGCCCATGCCGGCGCACAGCCCATTCACCAGGATGGATTCCACCCATGTTCCCTCCATCCCGATGGCGCTGATGCCCTGCCCAACGCCGTTGGCCAGCGAAATCGCACCCTCCTCGGTTGAGGAGAACACGCCATCGAACCAATCTTGGATAGGGCCAACCCACGATCCGGCCATCTGGAACAGAAGCCACAAGAGGCCGAAGAAGATGAGCGTTCCCGCGAGGGGATGAAGGAGGAAGCGATCGATCTTATCCGATCGTGACAGCGTGGCTGGGTCCTCGCGCGGGGTGCGGGCCTTCGCTTCCACAGCTTCCACCCATTCGAACAGGGCGGTGGCGCGCTCAACTTCGCTGAGCTGGCCTGTGTGGTCGCACTTGCAGTCTGGGGCATCAGGATCGCAGCAGCATCCCTTGCCAGCTGTCTGCCCCATCGTGTAGCCCGGAGCGCTCGGGTCCGGTGCGAGGCCATGCACGTGCGGCTGGCTCGCGAGCGCAGCACCCACCATGGCATCAAGAGTTGCCTGACCAGAGGCGGCACGCGGGTCAACGGCCACCACGGGAATGCCGGTTGAGGCTGCCAGAGCCGAAACGTCAATCGGTTCGCCGTTTTGCTCCGCCACGTCGCTCATCGTGATCACAGCGGCAACGGGCAGGCCTGTTTGTGCGATCTGGCCGAGAAGATACAGGGACCGCGTGAGAGAACCGCCATCAAGGACGGCCAGAGCCAGATCAATACCCAGCCCAGCCGCCGGATCGGTCAGAGAACCGGGCGCGCCCGCCACGGTATCGGTCACGGCCTCCTCATCGGGGCTGGTGGGAATAAGGGAATAGGTACCTGGCAGGTCCAGAACCCGTAGCCCGAGGCTGCGCCACGTCCCCGCCATGACTGTGACCGTGGTTCCCGGCGCGTTCACGATCTTCTGGCGTGCACCGGTCACGCGGTTGAACAGGGTGGACTTGCCAACATTGGGGTTACCCACAAGAGCGATCGTCGGCTGCTTTCCCTCAACGAGGGTAGTGGTACCGGCACCTTTAGGTGCTCCTGTTGGCGGGCAGTTCGGACAGCTCACCGGGCGCCCCCAGCTTCCACATGGGCACTAACAAGATCGGCATCGATCAACGTTGCCGAGCGGTGATCCACCGCCACTCGTGAGCCAGCAATGTTCAACACCACGCCACCAAAGCCCGCATGCTGGGTCACCACCGCCTGCGCTCCGGGCCGAACCCCCAGTTCCTGCATTCTGAGAATGTTACGTTCAGGAAGGCCCACTGACGTCAGCCGAATTTCCTCCCGAATCGGGCAATCACACAGTCTCATTCCACACCAATCATTCAGCGGATCGTGCCCCGTGCCCCCTTGTAACGCACGCTCGATCCACGTCCATTAGTCAGGTTAGCCTTCTCATTCTTTAGATCAACCCCAGCACCTGTGCTCGAAAGAATTCGCCGCCTCACAAGCGTGATTTCCGGAGTTCCACATCACAGCCGAGGGTCCGAAGTCCCTACTGTCAGTTAACTTGTGGCCATGCCGCCCGCTACGTTGTTGACGGTTCGCGGCGCGTTCGTCGTCGTCGTTAAAAAAGCGGGGCGACACTTTCGTGCCGCCCCGCCAATCTGCGCTACAAACTACGCAACATCATTACTGATGGCTGCGCGTCCAGCTTCGAGCCGCGCAATCGGAACGCGGAACGGGGAACAGGACACGTAGTCCAGTCCAACGTGATCGAAGAAGTGGATGGACGTGGGATCGCCACCGTGCTCACCACACACGCCGCAGTGCAGATCCGGGTTCGTGGAACGGCCCTTTTCAACGCCCAGCTTGACCAATTCGCCCACACCATGAATGTCGATCGTCTCGAACGGCGAAACGCCAAACACGCCTGCATCGAAGTACTCGTTGAAGAAGGATGCTTCCACATCGTCACGCGAGAAGCCCCATGTGGTCTGGGTCAGATCGTTGGTGCCGAAGGAGAAGAAATCGGACTCACGAGCAATATCTTCAGCCGTCATGGCAGCGCGCGGAAGCTCGATCATGTTGCCAACGGGCAGATCAACCTCAATGCCGGAGGCCTCCGATACCTGCTTGAAAATATCGAGGGCTTCATCGCGAACGATCTGGAGCTCACGCACCGAACCGATGAGCGGAACCATAATCTCTGGACGAGGATCAAGGCCCTTCTGCTTGCAGGCCACGTATGCCTCCGCAATGGCGCGGATCTGGAGCGTGAACAGGCCGCGAATCTTCAGGCCAAGGCGTACCCCGCGCAGGCCGAGCATCGGGTTCTGCTCGTGGTTGGCGCGAACCGCCTCCATGATTTCCTTGTCATGGGCCGTCACCTCTTCGCCGCGCTCCACCTTCAGAGCCATCTTGATGGACAGCTCAGTCAGGTCAGGAAGGAACTCGTGCAGCGGAGGATCGATCAGCCGAACGGTTACGGGCAGGCCGTCCATCGCGGAGAAGATACCCTCGAAGTCACCCTTTTGAAGTGGGGTCAGAGCCGCGAAAGCTTCTTCACGCTGCTCATCCGTTTCCGCAAGAATAACGTTCTCAATGAGCTGGCGGCGATCGCCTAGGAACATGTGCTCCGTGCGGCACAGGCCAACGCCCTGGGCGCCGAACTCCCGTGCGCGCTGAGCGTCCTCAGGATTATCCGCATTGGCGCGAACTAGGAGGTGACGCTTGGAATCTGCGCGGGTGAGGATGCGATCCACAGCCTCCACCAGCTCCCTCGTTGCGTCATCCGGGGAGGCGGCCAAGCCGGCCTCTAGCCCCTTGGAAATGTAGGTCATCACCGGGGAATCAACCACGGGAACAGTGCCTTCGAAGATTTCGCCGGTGGTGCCGTCAATCGCGATGATATCGCCGCGCTTGAACTGCTTACCGGTGGACTTCACGCCAACGGTGCCAGCTTGCTCATCAACCAGCAGATCTTCGGCGCCTACAACGCAGCAGCGGCCCATGCCGCGAGCCACAACGGCTGCGTGGGAGGTCTTGCCGCCACGCGCGGTCAGAACGCCAGAGGCGGCCACCATGCCGGCAAGATCATCCGGGTTAGTTTCACGGCGTACCAACACAACGGAGGCACCGGCCCTCGTGCGCTCGATGGCCTGTTCGTTGTTCAGCACGATCTCGCCTACGGCTGCGCCAGGGGAGGCGGCCATGCCCTTGGAGATGATGGTCTTTTCCGCGTCCTTATCGAACTGCGGGAACAGCAGGGCTGTCAGCTGTTCACCGGTCACGCGGGTGACGGCCTCATCCTTGGTGATGAGGCGCTCGTCCACCAGCTGAGCTGCTACGCGGAAGGCTGCACCAGCGGTGCGCTTGCCCACGCGGGTCTGGAGCATCCAGAGCTTGCCCTCTTCGATCGTGAACTCGATATCGCACAGATCGCGGTAATGCGTTTCGAGCGTGCGCATGATGCCCACGAGTTCGTCATAGGACTTCTTATCCAGCTGCTCGAGGTCCGCCAGCGAAAGCGTGTTGCGGATACCTGCCACAACGTCCTCGCCCTGAGCGTTGACCAAGTAATCGCCGTACACTCCGGAATGGCCAGTGGATGGGTCGCGGGTGAAGCACACGCCAGTGCCGGATTCATCGCCCATGTTGCCAAACACCATGGTGCAGATGTTCACGGCCGTGCCGATATCGTTGGGAATGCGCTCGCGGCGGCGGTAGATTGCGGCGCGGTCCGTGTTCCATGAACGGAACACCGCTTCGATGGCCAGATCCATCTGGTCACGCGGATCCTGAGGGAACGGGTTGCCCGTCTCCTTGGCCACGATCTCCTTGAACTGGGAGACCAGCTCCTTGAGATCATCCGTGGTCATGTCAAGATCGCCTGCGTAGCCCTTGCCGGACTGAAGTGATTCGATGGCATGGGCGAACAGATCGCCATCAATATCCAGAACGGTCTTGCCAAACATCTGGATGAGGCGGCGGTAGGAATCCCACGCAAAGCGCTCATTGCCGGACCTGGCGGCAAGCCCGTTCACGGACTCATCGTTCAGGCCAATGTTCAGCACAGTTTCCATCATGCCGGGCATCGAGAACTTCGCGCCCGAGCGGACAGAAACAAGAAGGGGATCATCGGCAGCGCCGAGTGTCTTACCCATCTGCTGCTCGACGGCGCGCAGTTGCCCGGTTACTTCAACATCCAGACTCTCGGGGGTCTGGCCTAGGTCAAGGTAACTGCGGCACGCGTCCGTTGTAATGGTGAAACCTGGGGGAACCGGGAGGCCAAGGTTCGTCATCTCGGCAAGGTTTGCACCTTTGCCGCCGAGAAGGTCCTTCATGTCCTTATTTCCCTCAGTAAATGAGTAGACGTACTTCGTCATTAAAAGTCCTCCGTTGGAGCTGCTTTGTAATCCGCTGGTGCGGGGCCACCACTAAGGCTAACACTGACGATGGTCCCGGACGAACCGGCCAGACCAACATCCCACGAGGTGGAATTGCCCCATTCCGTCCACTGCCCCAGCCACTCCTCGCAGGCCGCTCACACTTTTCCGCGTAACTCCAAGAAAAACGGGACCTTCGGGCCTATACTGCGTGACGGCTGAACGGCCCACGCAAACGCTCGTCAGTAATTCGCAACTATCATTTCGGCGGGGCATCTCGGATTCATGAGAAGAATGGCTGATAGGCCCCTAGTGAATCCCCGTCACAGTGCCGTCCGGTGCCACGGCGATATCACAGGCCGAAGGTCTCTTTGGCAGGCCAGGCATGGTCATCACCGAACCAGAAATGAGGACGATGAATCCGGCGCCAGCCGATAGCCGCACTTCCCGGATGGGAACCTCGAATCCTTCCGGGGCGCCTAGGACCTTAGGATCTGTGGAGAAGGAGTACTGGGTTTTCGCGATGCACACGGGCAGCTTTCCGTACCCTAGGCGTTCGAGCCGTGTTAATTCCCTCTTGGCCGCCGGTGTGAAGGTGGCGCGTTCTGCCCCGTACACGCGTTGGACCACCGCCTGCGCCTTCTCCTCAAGTGCCATATCGTCCGGGTAGCACAGCGTGGTGGCACTCGGTGTTTCCAGCGCCTTCATCGTTGCTCTCGCAAGATCGAGTGAACCGGCGCCGCCTTGGGTGAAGTGATCAGATACCACCACGCGGATGGCTTCCGCATCTCCGGCACCTGCCGTGGCTCCAGCGCTCGCGGTGCTTCCAGCACTCAATGCCCCTATCGCCTCCTCAATCACGGCAATTTCCGCCGGAGTATCGGCCTCAAACCGGTTGATGGCCACCAGCACCTTCTGCCCAAACACATCCTGCAGGTTCGTCACATGCTTGATCAGGTTGGGGAGGCCGGCACGCAGGGCCTGAACATCCTCGTTTTCCAGATCCGCGAGCGCCGCCCCGCCCTGGTACTTGAGCGCACGCACGGTTGCCACAACGATGGATAGATCGGGGGTGATGCCGCTTTGGCGTCCCATGACATCGAAGAACTTCTCAGCCCCTAGGTCCGCTCCGAAACCGGCTTCGGTGATGGCCACCTCCCCCAGCGCCATTGCCGCCTGAGTGGCAATCACGGAGTTGCAGCCGTGGGCGATGTTGGCGAACGGGCCGCCGTGAACAATGGCGGGGGTGCCTTCGAGCGATTGCACAAGGTTCGGAGCCAAGGCGTCGCGCAAAACCGCGGTGAGCGCCCCGGCGATACCCAGATCCTCAACGGTGACATCGTTGCCGTCATAGTCCGAACCCACCACGATGCGCCCGAGCCGTTTGTTCAGGTCCGCAAGAGAGGTTGCCATGCAGAACGTGGCCATGATCTGGCTGGCTGCCGTGATATCAAAACCAGATTCGCGCGTCACTCCCCCAAGCCGCCCGCCCAGCCCAATCACCACGTCACGCAGCGCACGATCATTCATATCCATCGCGCGGCGGATTCGAATGGTGCGTGGATCGATCGCTGCCGTGTTGAAATGCAGAGCGTTGTCCACCACCGCGGCTAGGAGGTTATTCGCCTCGGCAATCGCCGCGAAATCCCCGGTGAAGTGGAGATTGATGTCCGTTGAGGGCACGATCTGGGCCTTTCCACCGCCCGTGGCGCCGCCCTTGATGCCAAACACCGGCCCCATGGACGGTTCACGCAGCGCCATCACGGCACCAACACCGATTCGCCGCAGCCCATCGGCCAACCCAATACTCAGGGTGGTTTTCCCTTCGCCGGCGGGCGTGGGAGAAATCGCTGTGACCAGCACGAGTTGTGCCTTGGCGGCCGGAAGTGACTCAAGATAATTGAGGTCAATCTTCGCTTTGTCGTTCCCGTAGCGCAGCACGTGCTCCTCGGGAATCCCGAGGGCGCTGGCCACGTCACGGATGGGGTGGGTGCGGAAAGAGTCAATGCATGGTAGATCATCGGTCTGAGGTGATTTCAACACGTCTCTAGTCTAGGCCCGCGAGGGTTCGAACATGCCGCGAAAGTTCGATCACCCTGCTAACTCCCACTACACCAACTAACTCTCGTTCGTTTTCAGGTGCTTCATCCGAGTCTTTTACGACGACGACGAAAATGGGAGCCCCTTCCGGGGCCCCCATTCAGCTAGGCAGTGCTAGCTCAGTCCTCTTCGTAACCGCAAATGGCGGCCACCTTCGGAGCCGAATGAGATTCGGGATCGAAGGTGTAGTTGAAGAATTCCTTGGCGAGGCGGCGTGCCAGCTCAAGGCCAATCACGCGTTCGCCTAGGCACAGCACCTGAGCATCGTTGGACAGCACGAGGCGCTCCACTGAGAAGGAATCGTGTGCGGTCGAGGCGCGGATGCCCTTGACCTTGTTGGCGGAGATCGCCACACCCATTCCGGTACCACAAATGAAGACGCCACGGTCAGCCTTGCCATCGGCGATCATCCGAGCAGCCTTGACGGCAACGTGGGGGTAATCCACATCGTCACCCTTCGTGATGCCTGCATCGATCACTTCATCGATGCGGGGATCGGCTTCAAGATCAGCCTTGATGACGTCCTTGTAATCAACGCCCGCGCTATCGCCAGCAACTACAACACGGAAACCCATATCATTACCTTTCGTTGCGAGTACCACCCATTGTGAGTGGTTTCAGACTTTTCCATTATCTCACCTCTTGGTTCGGTTCATCACCCCAAGTTGTCAGCGATGGTTCGCATCAGCATGGCGAAGGAGATAGCCCCCGGATCGGGCGTGCCTACCGATTTGCCTCCGTGAGTTCGTGCCCGGCCCTTCTTTGCCGCGAAGTTGGCGGTATCATCAGCCGCCGCCTGTGCCGCATCGGCCGCTGTGCTCCATGCCTGAGCGAGGGTTTGTTCGCTGGCGGCGTTCAGGGCTTCGGCGAACGGAATGGTTGCGTCAACCATCGTCTTGTCACCCTGTTCGGCGCCGCCCATGTCCTGAATGGACTGAGCCGCACCGATGGCCGCTGCGATGAAGGCAGCTTTGTCAGAGGCCGCTTCGTCCGTTAGCCCGTTACCGAAACGGGCCAGAGCGCCACCCCAGAGTGCACCGGCAGT
The DNA here is from genome assembly GCF_052089425.1 of Ancrocorticia sp. Lineage (NCBI taxonomy): Bacteria > Bacillati > Actinomycetota > Actinomycetes > Actinomycetales > Actinomycetaceae > Ancrocorticia > Ancrocorticia sp. The sequence continues at coordinate 17,739 of NZ_JBQCZW010000031.1, forward strand.
TCCGCCTGCCCCCTCGGACCATGCGGCTCCCGCACGCGCCAAGAGGGTTTGTGCTCCTGCGCCTGCGGCAACGCTAGCCTTGGCAGATTCGGCTGCGGCGGTTGATCCGAGCACCATGCCTTGGCCATGATCACCATCGCCGGCCACCGAGTCCATCTTGCCCAGATCGTGTTCTGCCGCCCGTGCCGTCTTCTCCAGCGCCTCCAGAATGGCGGCAATCTTCGCCCCCTGTGCGGCAGATGCAGGATCTCCAGCCTTCGCGGCTTCTTGGGTCTCCTCAACCACTTCCCGCTCGGTTTCGCCAGAATGGCTGATGGACCCGGAGCGGAACGCCGGGGTATCGGCTGCGGCAAGCCAGTAGGCTTCCAGATCCTCGTCAAGGAACGTGAGCGTGAGCGAAACTCCCGCCATGTCCAGCGAGGTCACTTGCTCATCCACTACGGGGCTGACGATCGTCAGGCCAGCCTTCTTCAGAAGCTTGGACATACGGCCATACAACAGGAAGAGCTCTTCGTACTTCGTGGCACCAAGTCCGTTCACCAGAACCGCTACCCGGCCCTCATAGCCGTCCTTGCCGCGTTCGGGTTCCTCTTCCAGAACACGCGAAACAAGCAATTCGGCCAGATCATCGGCGGTACCGAGCTTTTCGGTGGCAATTCCGGGTTCGCCGTGGATGCCAAGTCCTAGTCCAAACGTTCCCTTCTCCACTTCGAAGAGGGGTTCGGGGGCACCGGGCAAGGTACACCCGGAGAAGGCAACACCCAGCGATCTGGTGCGATCATTGACGTGGCGCGCCACGGCCTCAACCTCGTCCAGATTCAGGCCGTCGGCCGCTGCTGCACCGGTTATTTTGACAACCGGGAAGTCCCCAGCGATGCCGCGGCGCTGGAGGTGATTTTCAGGCTTGTCCGAGGCAATGTCATCTGTAATGGTGACAATGCGAACGTCAATCCCCTCAGCCTTGAGCTGTTCGGCGGCCTGCCCGAAATGCAGTACATCGCCCGCGTAGTTCCCGAACATCATGATCGTCCCGGCCCCGTTATCGGCCGCGCGAATGACCGATCGGGCCTGAGAGGCGGATGGGGAAGCGAAAATGTTGCCACACACGGAACCGTGGGCAATACCCGGACCAACCCATCCAGCAAATGCCGGATAGTGCCCGGAGCCTCCGCCCACAACAAGCGCCACTTCGGATTCAGGGCTTGCTGCGGTGCGAACTACTCCCCCGTGTACGGGCTGGACATACTCGCTATATGCTTCAGCGAATCCCTCAAGGGCCTCCTTTGGAAACTCTTCCGGGTCATTCACAATCTTGGTCATTTCGATCTCCTACAACACTGTGTTCGAATGTGACCCAAGTCTATAGTCAAGCACGAGCGAGTACACTTCTTGACAAATCCGTATACCGAGAAACCGGCGAAATGACAACGAAAAATTGCAGAGTATCTACCGGATACCCAACGCCTCAGTCGCAAGATTACGAGCATGCTTGGCATCGCGAGCATCGTTGATAACGGCCGCCGCAGCCTCGCATTGGCTAAAGCTCACGGCCGAAACCTGTGCACCCACGGTGGAAACAGCGGAGGCAGCCATCGAGAGGGAGGTGACTCCCATCCCCAACAGCACACAGGCCAAGATGGGATCAGCGGCAGCCTCTCCACACACACCCACGGGCTTACCAAGTTTCTTCCCGGCAGCAGCCGTCTGGGCGATCAGCTTGAGGACTGCTGGCTGCCACGGATCCGTGTACTCGGCGAGGTGGGGAGAAAGCCGATCGGCCGCCATCGTGTACTGCGTCAGATCGTTGGTCCCCAGCGATACGAAGTCCACGACTTTCAAGAACTCTTCGGCCATGACGGCCACGGCAGGAACCTCCACCATGATTCCGCCAGTCATGCCACGCCTGCGCACTTCCTGCGTAAACCATTCGGCCTCGCGCAGCGTTGACACCATGGGCGCCATCACCCAGCTCTTGCCCTCGTGACCTTGTGATGCCTTGGCAATGGCATCCAGCTGGTCCTGAAGCAGTTCGGGATTCTGTCCAGTGATGCGCAGGCCGCGCACACCCAGTGCCGGGTTCTCTTCATCGTCTAGGTTCGCGTAGGCGATGGGCTTATCCGAACCGGCATCCAGCGTACGAACAACAACTTTCCCATGCGAGAACGCCTCGAACACCGGCGAATAGATGGACGTCTGCTCCTCAATCGATGGCTCAGTCTTCGCGTCCAGGAAGCAGAACTCTGTGCGGAAGAGCCCCACGCCTTCAGCCTGCCCTTGGGCCGCCTTGGCGGCAGTTGTTCCATCCTGCACATTCACGAGGAGCTCCGCGTGGTGGCCGTCCGTTGTTTGGGCTGGGCCCCGCCACGCGCGTACCTTTTCGCGCCATTCGTGATCCTTAGCCACCTTGTCTTCAGCCACCGCAGGATCCGCGTTAATGGTGATTCTGCCCTTGCCGCCGTCCAGAAGGACCAGATCGCCGGGCTTGACTTGGCGCAGCTCCCGCATGGCCACGATGCACGGGATGCCGAGCTGGCGGGCGATGATTGCCGTGTGGGATGTGGGACCGCCCAGTTCTGTGGCCACTCCAACGATCAGTTCTGGATCAAGGCCGGCGGTATCCGCGGGTGCCAGATCATCGGCCAGCAGAACCACTGGCTCCGTTGGTACAGGAATACCGGGTTCGGGTTGTCCCTGAATCTCCGCCACCACACGATCGCGCACATCGCGAAGGTCCGTGACGCGCTCAGCCATCAGGCCGCCAGCTTTCTCGAACATCGTGACAAACTTGTCCGTCGCACCCACTAAAGACTGGATGGCGGGAAGGCCCTGCTTGCTGATCCGCACCTTGACTTCTTTGGCGATGCCGCGATCCGTGGCTAGCGAAGCTGACATCTTCAGCACATCGGAGGCGTGACCGATCGTTGCGTCACCTCGCACTGTGAGGCGTTCGGCAACCACCTTCGCCGCTGCCTGATAGCGGGCGAATTCCTCGTCACGCTTGTCCTCGGCGATGGATGGAGCGGTTGCGGGCGGCACATCCGGGCGAACAACCCACATCGCCGGTGCGTACGCCATCCCCGAAACCACCGGGGTTCCGTGAACGTCTGTTCCCGGCGCCTTCACAACGTCTACTGCATGGCCTTCTGTGTTTTCTTGAGTCATCGGTAGCTTCCTCGCCCAACGCTTATCGCCCAACGCTGCGAAGCGGGGCGAATCAATTCCGCACCCAGTGTAACTCATATCACCATTCGCAGCCTATTCGCTCCACACGCCCACATTAGTGGGCAAATGCCGCCATTCGAGACTAGTTGTATAGATGACCACCCAATATGATCTTGACAACAACAATTAGCCGCCCCTAGTCTGAAAATCACAACAGAACCCATCACGAGCACTAGACACCGGCCAGCTCACCTCCCATTGTGTGCAGGTGAGCGGTTTTTCATGCAAGGAGGCATGCTATGACTGAGTACATTCTCGGAATAGATAACGGCGGAACACTTTCGAAGGCTGCGATTCACGCCGCAGACGGGCAGGCGGTTTCCATCGCATCACGCTCCGTTCCTCTGATCGTCAAGAAGCCGGGCTGGACGGAACGCGACATGGGCGAGCTCTGGAACGCGAATGTGGCGGCAATCCGCGAAGCTGTAGAAATTGCCAACATTGATCCGCATGACATCGCGGGGGTCGTTCTCACGGGGCACGGGAACGGCCTCTACCTGACGGACGAATTCGGCAATCCTGTTCGCAACGGCATCGTATCGAGCGATTCGCGCTCACAGCCGATCGTTGACCGCTGGATCAATGACGGGAGCTTCAAAGAAAAGTGCCAGCCCACCACCCTCCAGTCATTGTTCGCAGGAGGCCCGCTGCCCATCTTGGCGTGGATGGCTGAGAACGAACCAGAGGGGGTGGATCAAACCCATTACATCTTCATGGTCAAGGATTACATCCGTTACATGATGACCGGCGAGGCGCGGTTCGAAGAATCCGATGCATCGTGCACGGATTTATACGATATGAATAACCACGAGCTCTTCGAATCCGTATTCTCCATCATGGGTGCGGGTGCTTGGGAGGGAAAGCTTCCGCCGCTCGTCAAGTCAACGGAGATTGCCGGTCGGGTACTCCCGGCCGTAGCAGCAGCCACTGGTTTGGCCGCGGGAACTCCCGTTATTGCGGGATTGTCCGATATTTCGGCGGCACCGGTTGGTTCCGGGGTTGTCGACGACGACGAATTATCCATCGTCACAGGCACTTGGTCCATCAATAGCTACTTCTCGCCAGATTCAATTTACGATGAGAACCTGTTCATGACCTCCATTGCACCGCTGCCTGACAGATACCTCATCACCGAGGCATCCGTGACCTCGGCGTCCAACCTCGAGTGGTTCATCCAGAACGTTCTCAAGAAGATTCCGGCTCTAGCCGAGATCAGCACTGGCGAACTCTACGATCTGTGCAACGATCTCGCGTTCTCTGCGGAGGCCGCGGATTCCAACGTCACCTACGTACCCTACGTATTCGGATCGAATCTTCATCCTCACGTTGCCGGTTCGTTCACCGGCCTGTCCAACGCCGATGGGCTGGCCCAGATGCTCTATGCGATCTACGAGGGAGTTGTGTTCTCCCACGAGGAGCATATTAACCGGCTTCGGGATTACACCACGCTCAAGCCACGTGGGCGCATCACGGGCGGTGTCACGAAGTCACCGCGCTGGAGCCAGCTCTTCTCCGATGTTCTGGGCATGGAGCTCCAAAAGGTAGATGTTGCCGAATCAGGAATTCTTGGCGCCGTTATTGTTGCCTCCTATGGGCTGGGTCTCTACCCCACCATGAAGGAAGCAGCCGAAGCCATGGTCCCCGCGCCTGTCACAATCGAGCCGAGCCACGGTAAGGACTTCACAGCGCCGTATGACCGGTGGAAGGCCACCGTTGCCGAAGCCGAGCGGACCATCAATTCTTAAGGGGAACGTATGACTACCAAGATACTGTGTGTCGCGGACGGCACGATTACTCCCAGCATGATGAGCGACATGCTGGTACTCGAAAAATTGGGGGCGGAGGTCACCATCGTCGAGGATACCGATATGGCAACGATCGCTGACGTGACGGACCGCATGGGGCTGATCGAACGCGACGGCATTGATGCTGCTCCGCGTTGTCCTGCTCTGGTTGATAGTTGCGCGGATGCGGACATCATTGTTGTCCACGTTGCCTCGATCAACCGCGAGGTGATCGAGAAGGCAAAGAACCTGAAGCTCGCAGCAGTGTTACGCGGCGGCATCGAGAACGCGGATACCGCGGCCCTAGCCGAACGTGGCATTCCGCTGATCAATGCTCCGTGGCGCTCCGCCAACGCCGTTGCTGATTTCACCGTGGGCATGATGATTGCGGAGAACAAGAACATCGCACGCTCCCACAAGCTGCTGATGGATGGCGTGTGGTGCAAGAAGTATTCAAACCAAAGCCACATTCGGGATATGCGCAAGTGCACCGTGGGGCTGGTTGGCGTTGGCAATATCGGCTCTCGGGTAGCCAAACGCCTTGTGGGCTTCGAATCGCGTGTCATCACCTACGATCCCTATGCGAGTGCCGAACAGGTAGCTGCCATGGGAATTGAGCCCGTTGATTCTCTTGAGGACCTTCTGAGCCAGTCCGATTTTGTATCTCTACACATGCGAATCAGTGATGCCACACACCACATGATGAACGCGGATACCCTCGCTCTCATGAAGCCGACGGCCTACCTCATTAACACGGCGCGCGCCGATCTAGTAGATGAGGATGCTTTGGCATCTGCACTGGCCAACCACCAGATTGGTGGGGCGGCGATCGATGTGTACGCCAGCGAGCCGCTGGCTGAGGGGCATCCTTATCTAGGCTTGGAGAACATCACCCTCACATCGCACCTAGCTGGAACATCAGCGGACACGATGCAAACATCCGTAGAGATCGGTGTTGATCAGCTCGAACGCTATCTCACGGGAGAACCGCTGCAAACCCTGTGTGAATAGCGGATCGTCGCATTAGCGCGCACCCAGTCGTTTCTCGATTCGCGCGAGGATGGCTGGGTCGCGCGCCACGATCCGCGCCTCGGCCACACTGGTTGGCGTATCCGAGATGGTTGAAACCGCGGCATCGATCGCATCGTCCAGCGGCCATCCATATACGCCTGCGCTGATAAGTGGGAATGCCACTGACTTCGCCTGAAGGTCATCAGCCACCGCCAAGACCCGGCGAAAGCACGATTGCAGCAACGCCCGGTCCTTCTGTCCTGCCCTATAGTTCGGGCCCACGGTGTGGATGACCCATTGAGCAGGCATCTCTCCAGCGGTAGTCCAACCCGCATCCCCCGTTGGCAAGCCGTTGGGGAAACGGGCGATGCACTCCTCCAAAATGGCGGGGCCACCGGCCCGGTGTATTGCGCCGTCCACGCCACCGCCCCCACGCATTGCGGTGTTTGCGGCGTTAACAACGGCATCAACGTTCTGCTGTGTAATGTCCCCTAGTACTGCTGTGACGGCAACCATAGTTACAGTCTAGGAGCAATGGCGAACGTGACATAGCTATATGGCAGAACTGATCGTTGCCATACCTATTCTGTGTGACGCTTCCAAGACTCGATGGTCACCAGAGACTATCGTTGTTCCGCGACTAGGTCACTCACTGCCCCCGCGCCTGTAGCACTGTCGCGCCACGATCTTCCAATTCGCTGACGGTTTCAGCGGCCAGATCGTGCTCAACAAGCACTGCGTCATAATCGGCGGTGTCACTGACGCGGTAGAGGGCTGACCGTTGGAACTTCGTCGTCGTCGCCGCTAAATATGACGTGCGCGCGGCGCCACGCATAGCGTCCTTGTACTCGGCCACGTTCTCGTAGGGGTGATACACAACCCCGTCAATAACGGCGGCGGCAGAAACGATCCCAACGTCCGCACGAATCCGGCCGAGCATATCGATCGCGGCTGGACCGAAGTTCGCCTCCAGGTGGCGATCGTACTGGCCCCCGATCGTAATAAGCTCCCACTTTGGGTTCTCGATCGCCAGCTGCATGATCCGCCAACTGTTGGTAATCACTGTCAAGCCGGGCACATCCACGAGCGAGGAGATCATCGAATAGGCGGTGGAGGAATCGTCCAGAAGTACTGACATTCCACGGGAAATCCGTGGGTGAAGCGCCTGTGCGAGCGCCGCCTTTTCGCTCAGATCATGTTCCATTCGGTAGCGCATCGAGGTTTCGGACAATGTGGTGGCTACGGCCGTTACCTCGCCGCGGAAGCGATCGATGGTCCGCCCCGCCTCAAGGTCATGCAAATCGCGGTACAAAGTCATGGGCGATACGCTGACCAATTGCAGGAGCTCATCGATTTTTACCGATCCGCGCTCCAGCACAAATTCCGTGATGAGGCGCTGGCGTTCCTCTTTGTTCTGCGTCTT
>NZ_JBQCZW010000032.1:0-25013 GCF_052089425.1 Ancrocorticia sp.
CACACCACATGTTACGTGGCGACCATTACGGCGCAGGCACCGCGCACGCGACTATGCTAGTGCGTACAGATTTTAGGGGGATCAGATGCCACAACTACGTTCGGCAACGTCCACAACGGGACGCAATATGGCTGGTGCCCGCGCTCTATGGCGGGCCACGGGAATGGGAAGCGAAGATTTCGGTAAGCCGATCATCGCTATTGCGAACTCTTTCACGCAGTTCGTACCGGGCCACGTTCATCTAAAGGATATGGGCCAGCTCGTTCGCAAGTCGATTGAGGAAGCTGGCGGCATTGGCCGTGAGTTCAATACGATCGCCGTGGATGACGGCATTGCAATGGGCCACGCCGGCATGCTCTATTCCCTGCCTTCTCGCGAGATCATCGCTGACTCCGTGGAGTACATGGTCAATGCGCACACTGCTGATGCTCTCGTGTGTATCTCCAACTGCGACAAGATCACGCCCGGCATGCTCATGGCCGCACTACGCCTGAACATTCCGACGATCTTCGTGTCTGGTGGCCCAATGGAATCCGGCAACGCCGTGGAGGGCGTAGTGGATCACCGGACGGACCTTATTGATGCGATTTCCGTGTCCGCCAATGAGGACGTGACTGATGAGGAGCTCGGGCTTGTGGAGGCCAACGCCTGCCCCACATGCGGCTCCTGTTCTGGCATGTTCACGGCTAACTCGATGAACTGCTTGACTGAAGCCCTCGGCCTCTCGCTTCCGGGCAACGGATCCACGCTGGCCACGGCCGCGCGCCGCAAGGGCCTGTTTATGGAGGCTGGACGCCGCATTGTGGATCTAGCCAACCGTTACTACCACGATGATGATGACTCGGTTCTTCCGCGTAACATCGCCACCCGCGATGCCTTCCTCAACGCGATGTCGATGGACATTGCCATGGGTGGATCTACCAATACGGTCTTGCACATTCTGGCAGCGGCGCAGGAGGGGGAGGTTGATTTCGGCTTGTCCGATATTGATGAGCTCTCCCGCCACGTTCCATGCCTATCCAAGGTGGCGCCCAATTCGCAGCGCTTCCACATGGAGGACTTCCATCGCGCTGGCGGCATCCCCGCGATCCTCGGCGAGATGAACCGCGGCGGCCTACTCCGCCAGAACGTCCATTCGGTCCACGCACCCGATCTGGATACGTGGCTGGGAGCGTGGGACATCCGCAGCGAATCCCCATCTCAGGAGGCGCAGGATCTGTTCCATGCCGCCCCGGGCCGCGTGCGTACCACCCAACCCTTCTCACAGGATGCCAAGTGGGAGAGCTTGGACTTGGACCCGGTGGAGGGCTGTATTCGCGGATTGGAGCATGCCTACACAAAGGATGGCGGCCTGTGCATCCTCTACGGCAACATCGCGCTGGAAGGCGCGGTTGTGAAGACAGCCGGTGTGGATGAGTCACTGTTCCACTTCGAAGGAACCGCCCGCGTGGTGGAGTCCCAAGAAGAGGCCATCAACCTTATTCTCGCCAAGCAGGTCAACCCTGGCGACGTCGTGGTTATCCGCTATGAGGGCCCCAAGGGCGGCCCTGGCATGCAGGAGATGCTCTACCCAACCTCCTTCCTCAAGGGCCGCGGCTTGGGCAAGGTGTGCGGTCTCATCACTGATGGGCGATTCTCTGGCGGAACGTCAGGGCTCTCGATCGGCCATATCTCCCCGGAGGCCGCCGCAGGCGGAGCCATCGGGCTTGTTGAGGAAGGCGATACCGTGGTGATTGACATCCCGAGCCGTACCTTGAAGATCGATGTGCCGGATGAGGAACTTGCCGCACGCCGCGAGGCCGCCGGGCCAACCCCGTGGTACCCGGTGAGCCGCGACCGCAAGGTCTCCAAGGCCCTGCGTGCCTACGCATCCATGGCCACATCCGCGTCCATGGGAGCCGTCCGGCACGTCGATTAGCCACTCGATGAACCACTGCCCAACCTCCGCACTCACTCCACCTACCGCCACCGCGATAGACCAACGTCCCCTTAAGCTTCCGTAAAAGCGGGACTAGTGCCCCAACTTCCGGGCCTTCGCCCCAGTAATACTGGTAAGCGTATGTTTCTCGCTACAGGGGCAGTCCCTGCGGCCGCGTTGATAAGGGAGTGAGTGCGGCACATGGCACCAGTATTCAATTATTTGGTGGAAGAGCCGGTGTTCTTTACCTTCCTGATTGTTGGTGTAGGAATGGCACTGGGCGCGCTGAAGATCAAGGGCATTGGTTTCGGCGCGGCGATGGTGTTGTTCGTGGCCATTATCTTCTCTGCGTGGGGTGGTGCTGCCGGCTACGAGATCCGCGTCCCGGCAGAACTGGGAACGTTCGGGCTTGTGCTGTTCGCCTTCTCAATTGGCAACAACGCCGGCGCTAACTTCTTTTCCAGCTTGCGCCAAGGGGCTGGCCCCATCCTCATGATGGTGGTGCTGTTTATGCTGACCGGCGCGACAGCCTACCTGTTGGGTGCCAAGGTACTGGGTATGGATACCACCGTGGTTGCCGGAACGTTTGCCGGCGCCCTGACCAACACTCCAACGTTGGCCACCGTGGGCGAGGCATCGGGCGATATCGGCGGGGCAACCGTCGGTTACGCGCTGGCTTACCTGTTCGGCGTGGTGGGGATGCTCATCGCCGCCAGCTTTGCCCTGCGGCAAGCACCACACGATAAGGACGCCCCGGAGCCCGTCACGCACATGACGTTGCGGGTTGAGCGCACCGACCTGCCACGGCTACGCGACGTGGCCAGCCATATCGACGGCCCGGTTGAATTCTCCCGCCTGCGCCGCGGCGAACAAGGCCCCATCTGGCTTCCCACCCTCAGCGACGTTCTCCATCAGGATGACCTCCTGACCGTGGTTGGGCCCACGTCCCACTTCGCCAGCGTGGAGCGCGAGATTGGCCACCGTTCATCGCATTCGCTTCGCGCGGATCGCCGCCTGATGGATTTCCGCCGGGTGACGATTTCAAACCACAAGTTGGCTGGAATGACGGTTCGGCAGGTGGACGAGGAGTTGGAGAAGCACTGGAACGCACGCCTTTCGCGGGTGAGGAGGGGCGACGACGATCGCCTAGCTACGCCGGACCTCATGCTTGAGCTCGGCGACCGCGTCAGGGTGGTTGCACCAACGCAGGAGATGTCGAAAATCTCCAAGTGGATGGGCGATTCGGCCAAGGGGCTCACTGACATCAACCCGATTGCTCTGGGGCTTGGCCTTGCACTGGGCATCTTCATTGGTGAGCTTCCCATTCCGCTGCCCGGGGGCGCCAGCTTCTCCATCGGTGCGGCCGCGGGCGTTCTCATTATCGGCCTGATCATGGGCCGCGTTGGGCGCATTGGCCCCTTGGTAACAGCTCTTCCCAACACGGCGAACCTTGTGATCGGCGAACTTGGCCTGCTCATATTCCTCGCACAAGCCGGATCAAACGCCGGCGGCCAGATCCTTGGCGCCTTCTCCTCTGGTGAATGGTGGAAGATCCTCCTCCTTGGCATCGCACTCACGTCAATCATGGCGTTCGGCCTGTACGTGGTGATGCGCCGCATGTTCACGATGGGTGGCACCAAGCTGTCCGGCCTGATCGCCGGCGCGCAAACCCAGCCAGCGATCCTCGCATTCGCCAATGGACAAACGAACAATGATCCCCGTGTGGCGATGGGATACGCGCTTGTGTACCCCGTGGCAATGATCGGGAAGATCATCGTGGGCTACATTCTGGCCACGATGTAGCTGGGCCGCCTGCCGCCTATCCCTCCTGTGGTTCGGCGGCGATGAGGGAGGTAAGTTCGTCGTCGTCGACAATCCCTCGCAACGCAGCTACCGCATCCGCGGGCGAAACGGGACGCGAAACTACCCCGCGCCAATCTGAACGAACAATCTGGCCGTCCTCCACCCAGTGCGTGGAGGCCAAATCGCCGTTCGTCTCAATCTCCCACACGCCTGCCTCCGGCTGCCACATCGAGGCGTCTTGGGCGATGCCATGCGGATCTGACGGCGTGATGACATGGTAGCTGAGCGTGTGATCGCCATCATCGATCGTGGTGATCGCATCCCGCAGCACGAGGAACTCCATGTAGGCGGGAATGGCGTCTTCTTCCTCGATGAGGGACTCGGCCTCGATCACAACCGGTTCCTGATCGTCCTCGACATAGCGGGAGGTGGCCCACCGCATGCCGTTGAACGTGATGCGGCTGTGCACGCGATGGCGTTCGGGACGGGCGAAGATCACTTCGGTGACGAGTTCGCGGGCGTCCCAGCGGCGGTAGAGGAGCCCGATCGGCTCGGCGCCGGTGCCATCGGTGGCCCCTGCCGTTTCGAAGATCTCCCAGCGGGTAGTCGCGGAGTGTGCGGAAGAAGTAGTCATTCACCCAGTCTAGAGCCCCAGACCCGGTGAGGCGGTGCGGGTAACCTGAGAGCAAAGTCCGGGACGAAAGTACTTCGTCCTAGCGCGGAAACCTCCACAAACTGAGAACGTGATCCACTATCTGAGACAAGGCCCCTCTCAAGTGGCGGAGGGCCACCCTGGCGCGCTACTCTCGATCCATGATGATTTTTGTAGTACTTAGCTAGCGCGCCGCCCGGCCTGCTGGTTTGGTGTTGCGCGCCCCTCGAAAACTCGAGGGGCTTTTTTTATCCCAGTTCGCAAGTCAGTAGCGAACAGACTATGGAAGACGAAGGAGGATCACATGGCAAAGACTCGTCATCGTGCCGATGTGGCCGCCCCAAGCCCCGCGCCCAGCGTGGAGCTCCATGCAGAGCGTTCGATCCGGGAGAAATCCACGGGTGCGCGTTCGATCATTAGGTCGCTGGAAGAACTCGACGTAGATGTCGTATTCGGACTGCCGGGCGGCGCGATTCTGCCCACCTATGATCCGCTCTTCGATTCCTCCAAGGTCCGCCACGTCCTCGTACGCCACGAGCAGGGCGCGGGGCACGCGGCCGAAGGTTACGCCGTGGCCACGGGGCGCGTGGGCGTGTGCATCGCCACTTCCGGGCCTGGCGCCACCAATCTGGTGACCGCGCTGATGGATGCCAACATGGATTCGATCCCGATGGTGGCCATCACGGGGCAGGTGGGGGCCGCCCTGATCGGCACGGACGCCTTCCAAGAGGCGGACATCGTGGGGGCAACCATGCCCGTCACGAAGCACTCCTTCCTCGTCACCTCAGCGGAGGAGATTCCGGCGCGCATCGCCGAAGCCTTCCACATCGCATCCACCGGGCGGCCCGGCCCTGTGCTGGTGGACGTGACGAAATCTGCGCAAACCGAGGAGACGGATTTCGTGTGGCCGCCCGTCATGGATCTGCCCGGCTACCGGCCCACCACGAAGCCGAATGCTCGGCAAGTGCGCGAGGCCGCCCGGCTTCTGGCCACCGCCAAGCGCCCCGTCCTGTACGTGGGCGGCGGCACCATTCGGGGCAATGCCTCCGAGGAAGTGTGCGCGCTGACCGAACTGTCCAACGCCCCGGTGGTCACCACCCTTTTGGCCCGCGGCGCCGTACCCGATTCGCACCCGAACAATCTGGGAATGCCCGGCATGCATGGCGCAGTTCCGGCGGTGGCTGCCCTCCAGCAGTCAGATCTGATCGTGGCGCTCGGGGCGCGATTCGATGATCGCGTGACGGGCAAGCTGGATGCGTTTGCTCCCGGCGCCAAGGTGGTGCACGTGGATATCGATCCCGCGGAGATCTCCAAGAACCGCGAGGCCGATGTACCGATCGTTGGCGATCTCAAGATCACCGCGGCGGATCTGGTAGAAGAACTCGAGGCCGCCCACGCACAGTACGGCACGCCCGATCTGAGCGCATGGTGGAAGAGTTTGAACCACCTGCGCGATACCTACCCCCTCGGATGGACAGAGCCGGATGACGGGCTGATGAGCCCGCAGTACGTGATCTCCCGGCTGGCGGAGGTTGTGGGGCCGGAGGATTCCATTTGGGTGACCGGCGTTGGCCAGCATCAGATGTGGGCCTCGCACTTCCTCAAGTTCGAGCATCCGCGCCAGTGGATTAGTTCGGGCGGGGCCGGGACCATGGGCTTCGGCGTGCCGGCCACGATGGGGGCGAAGGCCGGTGAGCCGGACAAGACGGTGTGGCTCATTGATGGTGATGGTTCCTTCCAGATGACCAATCAGGAGCTGGCCACATGCCGCCTGAACGGAATCAACATCAAGGTGGCGATCATCAACAATTCGTCGCTGGGCATGGTGCGCCAGTGGCAGACACTCTTCTACAACGAACGCTATTCCCACACCGATCTGGAAACCGGTAATGGAACGGCGCACGTGCCCGATTTCGTCAAGCTGGCCGATGCCTACAATTGCGCGGCGATCCGTGTCACGGATGCCGAGAAGGTGGACGATGCGATCCGCGAGGCGATGGCAATTGAGGACCGCCCTGTGGTGGTGGACTTCATTACCTCGCCGAACTCCGAGGTGTGGCCGATGGTGCCGTCCGGGGTGTCCAATGATGAAATCTTGTACGCCAAGGGCCTCCAGCCCGAATTCGATTCTGAGATGAACTAGGCGGAAGAGGAGAAACCTATGAGTACCCGCCACACACTTTCCGTTCTTGTGGAGAACAAGCCTGGCGTGCTGACGCGCGTATCGGGGCTTTTTGCCCGCCGTTCCTTCAACATTCACTCCCTCGCGGTGGGCGAGACGGAGGATCCCGATCTTTCGCGCATCACCGTGGTTGTGGACGCCGCCGAACTCCCGTTGGAGCAGGTGACCAAGCAGCTGAACAAGCTGGTCAACATCATCAAGATCGTTGAACTGGAGGACGATTCGGCCGTGCACCGCCAGCTCCTGCTGGTCAAGGTGAACGCAACGGACGAAACGCGTGCCAACGTGCTTCAGGTTGTGGATCTGTTCCGCGCCCACGTTGTGGATATGGTGCCCGATGCGGTGACCATTGAGGCGACCGGTGGGGATAACAAGGTCAAGGCCTTCCTCACCGCCCTTGAACCCTACGGAATCAAGGAGCTTGTCCAATCCGGTTCCGTTGCGATCGGCCGTGGAAACCGTTCGCTTTCGGAGCGAGTTTCTGCCGAAATGCAGTTGCGGAGGGCCTAGTTTTATTGACGACGACGGCGAAGCCTTTCGCCCAGTGGTCAACCTAGGCAGTCCGGCTTGGCAAAACCATAAACTAGAACAGTCAGCCATCTCGTATGAGGAGAAGAACAGTGGCAGAAATTTACCATGATGAAGATGCAAACCTCTCGATCATCCAGTCGAAGAAGGTTGCGATCATCGGCTACGGCTCGCAGGGCCACGCACACGCGCTGAATCTTCGTGATTCCGGCGTTGACGTTGTTGTGGGTCTGAGGGAAGGATCCAAGTCCATCGCTAAGGCGGAGGAAGCGGGCATCAAGGTTGCCAGCGTTGCCGATTCCGTTAAGGATGCGGACGTGGTGATGATCCTTGCCCCGGATCAGTACCAGCGCACCATTTGGTCCGAGCAGATCGAGCCAAACATCAAGGATGACGCGGCGATCTTCTTTGCCCACGGCTTCAACATTCACTTCGGCTACATCAAGCCTGCTGCGGGCCATGACATCTGCATGGTTGCCCCCAAGGGTCCGGGCCACACCGTGC
Organism: Ancrocorticia sp.; assembly: GCF_052089425.1. Lineage (NCBI taxonomy): Bacteria > Bacillati > Actinomycetota > Actinomycetes > Actinomycetales > Actinomycetaceae > Ancrocorticia > Ancrocorticia sp. The sequence continues at coordinate 7,588 of NZ_JBQCZW010000032.1, forward strand.
GCCGTACCTACGAAGAAGGCCGTGGCGTTCCCGTGCTGGTGTGCGTGGAGCAGGATGCTTCCGGGCAGGCCTTTGATCTTGCCCTGTCCTACGCGGCTGCCATCGGCGGCGCGCGCGCTGGAGCGATCAAGACGTCCTTCCGCGAGGAAACCGAAACGGATCTGTTCGGCGAGCAGGCCGTGCTGTGTGGCGGCGTGACCCAGCTGATCGAATACGGCTTCGAAACCCTCACCGAGGCTGGCTACCAGCCCGAGATGGCCTACTTCGAGGTGCTTCATGAGATGAAGCTGATCGTTGATCTGATCAACGAGGGTGGCCTCACCAAGCAGCGCTGGTCCATCTCCGATACCGCCGAATACGGCGATTACGTGTCAGGGCCCCGCGTCATTACCCCGAACGTCAAGGACAACATGGCGGGCGTGCTGGCTGATATTCAGTCCGGCGCCTTCGCCGAGCGTTTCATCGCCGATCAGGATCAGGGTGGCCCAGAATTCCACCGCCTGCGCGATGAGCACGCCGCTGCCCCGATCGAGAAGGTTGGCCAGGAGATCCGCAAGATGTTCGCATGGAACACGGAGAATCTGGATACCGATTACACCGATGGTTCAGCAGCTCGCTGATCACTGATCGGAGCGGGTAGAACCTAGCAAAGAGGGCCGGAGAGATCCGGCCCTCTTTGCGTATTCTGGCGCGTGTTAGTGGAATCGCAACATACGTGAAATGTATGCTCGCGGCATGGACCTCGAGAGCTTCTATGCGCTGCGGCAAGGCCCCGCCACCCAAGTTGACGGTATGCCCGCGCACCTGCGCGTCCAAGATCTCGGGATTCTTCGCGTTCCATCAGGCCTGCTTGAGGCCTCGGATCCATTTGTCTCTCTGGGGGACGGCACCGTTTTTGTGGTGGAACCCGGGGATTATGAAGCCTACGTGACAGTGGCCGATATTAGCTCAGAACAAGATGGTTCCCATGAGCGCGAGGCTTACCTGTCCATCGTCATGCGCGAGGGTGCCGTGGCCTCCGTTGAGGCGGCAAGCTCCGTGCGGGGGGCACCCGAGGCGAATGAGTACTGGGGTGTTGGCGTTGATGCCGGCACTGTGGCGTTTTGTGATCACGAGGCGGTTGGACGATGCATGCCAGCCGAGGGTGAGGACACCCCGTGGGATGAGACCGTGTTCGATCATGACGGGGACGATGCGTGGTTCAACCTCATGGATTCTCCCGAACACCTTGGCGCAGGCATCGCCAACATCGTCATGCCGCTCGCCGAATCTGGCGAGAACATCGTGTTGTGTCACTCCGGCTGGGGCGATGGTTTTTACCCCGTGCTGGCGGCTAAGGACAATGAGGGCAACACGTTGGCCCTTCACATTGATCTGTTGGTAGTGGGCGAGCCCGAGGATGACGATGAGGAAGATATCCCGCTCGTCGATGGTTCCGTGCTCAAGGATGACGGATCGATCGAGGCGCCGGCCTCCGCGTCCAGCCCTGCGGGCGAGCCCGCCGCTGAGCGTGAGCCTGATCAGACGCCGGGGGAGCAGCCACCCTTGCCCGAATCGGTTCCCGCCGTTGAGTCCTCAGATCCCGGCCAGATCCAAGGCGAGGATCTTGGCCTGTCCGCCTTCGGGTTCACTGAGGAGTCCGCACCAGAACCCGAACCCGCGAAGAAGCCAGGCTTTTTCCGCCGTCTCCTCTCCATCTTTAAGCGTGGCTAGATGAGAAGAGCCGGTACCCTGATGGATACCGGCTCCTCGATTGTCACTACTAGGATTGGGCTGGCACGTTGCCGTGTTCGGCGGCCTTCTCCAGATCTGAGAGTTCTTCAGCGCCAGGGGCGCTAGCCTGAATCTCTTCAAGCGTGCGTCCGCGCGTTTCAGGAACCCGGAAGCGCACAAACAGGACGCCCAGCAAGCAGATCACACCGAAGATGGCGAACACGTGGTCTTGATTCATGGAGGCTGTCATAATTGGGAAAATGAGGGCAACGGCGAAGGATCCAAGCCAATTGAACGATGAAGCGAGGCCCGATGAGCGCCCGCGAACGGCCAGAGGGAACATTTCGCCAACGATCACCCAGGTGAGCGGCGCCCACGTGAAGGAGTAGAAGGCCACGTACACGCTGAGGAAGCCGACCACCATCATCGGCGGGGCATCCGTGACAACACTGTTGATGATGGCGGGCAGTACGAAGGACAGACCCATGACGGTTCCGCCCAGAGTCAACAGTGCCCTGCGGTTGAAGCGATCAGCGATGGCAAGGAACAGCAGCGAACCCAAAACCAGAATGATGCCTTGAATGATCGGCCACATGAGGGCATTGGATGCCTCAACGCCGGAGGCGGTTTCAACAATGAGTGGGATGTAATAGAAGATCGCGTTGGCGCCTTGGAACTGCTGGAACGCTGCAACGCCGATGCCAGCGATGACAAGGTACCGATACTTGCTGTCGAGAAGCGTGGCCCATGTTGTCTGCTTGGAGGTCTTCTTCTCTAGTTCGTTGGTCGCCTTGATGTCCTCAATCTCCGAGTCGACCTCTTCTGGGCGTCGAATGTAGCCGAGTACCTTGATGGCCTCGTCTTCGTGGCCGTGACGGATGAGGTATCGCGGGGATTCGGGAAGGCGAAGCACTCCGATGAATAGGATAATTGCCGGAACCGCAGCGGCCCCCAGCATGACGCGCCACGCCCAGTGTTCGGGGAGGTCCTTGAGGAGGAAGTCGACGATGTAAGAGATGAGCATGCCGGACACGATCATCGTTTGATTCAACCCGGACAAGCGCCCGCGCAGCTTCGCGGGAGCGAGTTCGGACATGTAGGCCGGCACGAGCGCCGAGGCGGCGCCAACTGCCAGACCAAGGAAGATGCGTGCCACCACGAGGAAACCCGAGCCATTGGGTGGAACTGACGCACAGAGGATTGAACCGATCGCGAACACTATTGCCGCGGTAAGGATCATCTTGCGGCGCCCGTACTTGTCAGAAAGCTGGCCAGCGATGGCTCCGCCGAAGATGGCGCCGAACATAACGCCCGAGGTAATGAAGCCAATGACTGCTGGTTCTCCTCGAATGCCCCAATCGCTTTGGAGGAACGGAAGAGCGCCCGTCATGACGCCGATGTCATAGCCGAACAGAATTCCGCCGAATGATCCGAAGAAGTAGATGAATTTGCTGGAGATCTTCTTTTCTGTCTCCATTGTGATACTCCTCTGCGAGTAGGTTTTCGGGCCACACCTTAGTGGCTGCTAGCTACTTGGTCCTTGTTCGTGACGTAGGCGGTGGGGAACTAGTAGGAACCTCGTCGTCTGCATCGCAAACGTTAGCGCTAACATTTGCTTTAGTTAGAGCTTAGGTGAGCGCTTTCTGAAATGTCAACGCTAACATTTGAGTGAAGTACGCCTCCCATATCCCCGCAAAGGCTGTGATGGGAGCGCTGCTACTGACTTGGCCTGCTGACTTGGCCTGCTGACTTGACCTACTGGTTGCTGTTAACTGACCATCCCCGCCTGAACAGTAGCCAACTCACCGCGAGGGCACAGTACAGGACGTACGAACTTGCAAAGTCGGCTGGACGGGGGTCAGATCGGGTTCCTCTTGCTCAAGAAACGCGAGCGTGGCGGCAAGGACTCGCTGGCCAAGGGTCGTGAAGTCCTGATGGACCGTGGTGAGTGAGGGAGTGTAAAAGGCGGATTCTGGGACGTCATCGAACCCAACGATCGAAACGCGTGAGGGTAGATCGATTTCGTTTGCGTGGAACGCGGCGATCAGGCCGAGTGCCATGTGGTCATTCGCTGCGAATATAGCGGTGGGCAGAGATTGTGGATCCTGTGCTAGATCCATGCCCAGTTGATACCCACATTCAGCGCTCCAATCGCCCTCCGCTATTCGAGGGGTGATGCCAGCTGACTGACAGGTGTCCAGTGCCCCCGCCAGCCGCTGAGAAGCATCGAACCAGTTGTCGGGCCCGCTCAGTACGAGGATCTCCGAATGGCCGATCTCAATGAGATGCTTAATGGCAAGGCGTGCACCTTGGAACTGATCAACGCTCAAACAGGAGAGCTCCGGCGCGTTTGCCGGGCTGGGTCCAACAGCAATGAGAGGGACGTCGATCTTCATGGAGGCGATCTGCTCCACTAGCGGTTTGCGTGCGGCAATCACGATAAGCGCCTCGGCGCCTTGGTCTAGGCAGGAGTTGACAGCTCCTCGTAGATCGCTCTCTTCTCCCTCGCGCACGCTGGAGAGCAGGATGGTGTAGTGGTTCTTTCGTGCGGCCTCGTCGATCGCCGCCAAGGTGCTCGTGGGGCCGTAGAGGAACGATCCCACGGTAATCACGCCGATGATCCCCGATCTGCTGGTAACCAGTGCTCTGGCCGCCGAATTCCTTCGGTAGCCCGTCTCGATGATTGCCTTCTCGATGCGGTCGCGAGTTTGCGGGCGCACCCCCGGGAAGCCATTAACTACACGGGAGACGGTCTGGTGGGAGACTCCCGCAATTTTCGCAACTTCGGCCATGCTCGGCCTGTGGTTGTGCTTGGCCACCATTCCCCCTCAATGCCGCCGTGACATGATAGGCGCGTGAATCCCCAGTTTAGTGTGTTGAGCACGTACGTGGTGGGAGGAGGGTTTTGGCGACGACGACGGCGGAACCGATCTCGGGTGTTCCGAGCATCACATATATCTCCCTGTTGCCATATCTGATTCGATCATGCATGATGGAACCAAGCAGTAATGTTAGCGCTAACACTTCAACGGTAAAGCGCATTCAGTCGAAGAAGCTGAAGCAGATAGATGAAAACGAAGAGGTTCTCAATGTCAGACACATCCTCAACAACCCAAGCAATCGCCGATGGACGCACATACTTGGGCATCGAATTTGGGTCCACTCGAATCAAGGCATGCCTGATCACCGCTGGCGGTGATGTTATTGCAACTGGTATTCACGATTGGGAAAACAAGCTCGTGGACGGACACTGGTCATATTCACTCGAGGAGATCGCCGCTGGGCTGCAGGGCAGCTATTCGGATCTGGTCTCTCATGTGAAGAAGACCCACGGGATCGTGCCAACAACGTATGGAGCGATTGGTGTTTCCGCGATGATGCACGGGCTTCTGGCCTTTGACGATCAAGATAACCTGCTCATCCCGTTCCGCACGTGGAGGGATACTTACACTGGTGTGGCAGCCGGGGAGCTCACGGAGCTTCTTGGCCAGAACATGCCATTGCGCTGGTCCGCCTCGCATATCTATCAGGCCATTATTGATGATGAGCCCTTCATTAAGGACCTCGCATTCGCTACAACACTGGCGGGATATGTGCATTTCAAGCTCACCGGCCAACGCGTGCTTGGTGTAGGCGATGCTTCTGGGATGTTCCCCATTGATTCGGCCACGGGTACTTATGATGCGTCCATGCTCCGAAAAGCAGATGCTCTCATGGGGAGCAGGGCGCAGATCCCGCCGCTGGCTGACCTGCTTCCGGAGGTTCTGGGTGCCGGAGCGGATGCGGGCACGTTGAGTGCTGAAGGGGCAGCATTCTTGGATGTCAGCGGCAAGCTGCAGTCAGGCGTATCGCTCTGCCCGCCGGAAGGCGACGCGGGTACAGGAATGGTGGCAACCAACGCGGTGCGCCAGCGTACCGGCAACGTGTCCGCCGGTACCAGCATCTTCTCCATGGCGGTACTCGAGAAGCCGCTCGCGCACGTGCATCCAGAACTTGACCTTGTAGCCACCCCGTCTGGTGACCCCGTGGCTATGGTCCACTGCAACAATGGCGCCACCGAACTGAGCGTATGGGTGGAACTCTTCGCTTCGGTGGCAGATGCTATGGGCGCGCCGTCCTGTTCCAAGGATGATGTGTATCAGGCGATACTTGCACGGGCGCTGGACGCTGAACCGGATGCCGGGGGCATCATGGCGTTTAACTTCGTCTCCGGCGAACCGGTTGTAGGTGCCAGCGATGGCCGCCCACTCATTGTCCGAGCACCAGAGGCTCGCCTGACACTGCCTAATCTCATGCGCGCCGAACTCTATTCAGTGTTTGCAGCTCTTGCTGCCGGCATGGAGATTCTTGCTCAGGAGGATGTCGCGCTCGATTTCATGAACGGACATGGTGGAATTTTTCGGACGAAGGGTGTTGCCCAGCAGGTTTTGGCTGACGCGATCAACATTCCGGTTCGGGTGTCCGAATCCGCCGGTGAAGGCGGGGCATGGGGTATCGCGCTTCTGGCCTCCTACCTCAAGGAAGGAGACGGGAAGGCCCTCGCAGATTTCCTAGACGAGGATGTTTTCGCTGGCACTGAGCCCGTCACCGTCAATCCCGATGCAGCCGGAAGTGAGGGATTCAAGGGATTCCTCAACAGGTTCCGCAGGGCATTACCCATTCAGGAAGTTGCCGCAAAGGCCATCAACTAGGCCGCTTGCTCATGACAATCAATCAATCACAAACCTGCACATACTCAGACAAGTAACAACGCAACGAAGGAGTTGGACAATATGATGAAGAATCCATTTGAAGGTAAGGAAATCTGGTTCCTCACCGGAAGCCAGGGCCTCTATGGACCAGAGGTACTCGATCAGGTGCGCGACCAGTCCAAGCAGATCGCTGGCGCTCTAGAAGAGGCTCAGGATATCCCCGTTAAGGTGGTGTGGAAGCCGGTTCTCACGGACGCGGACAACATTCTCGAAACGGTTCGTCAGGCAAATGCCTCCCAGAATGTCATCGGCGTGATCGCATGGATGCACACCTTCTCCCCAGCGCGTATGTGGATTCGTGGCCTCGACGCTCTCCAGCGTCCACTACTGCACCTCCACACGCAGCTCGCGCTCCAAGTTCCATGGAGCACGATCGATATGGACTACATGAACCTCAATCAGGCAGCTCACGGAGATCGTGAGTTCGGTTATATCCTGACTCGCATGGGCGTTCCGCGCGTGAGCGTGGTGGGCCACGTGTCCAACCCCAAAGTCCTCCATCGCGTGGGAGTATGGTCGCGTGCGGCAGCTGGCTGGCACGAGATCAACACCATGAAGATGGTGCGTTTTGGGGACAACATGCGCAATGTTGCCGTGACAGACGGCAATAAGACCGAGGCTGCCATTCGCTTTGGCGTTGCCGTCAACACGTGGAGCGTCAATGAACTGGCTGAGGCAGTGGATGCGGTAAGCGAGGACAAGGTGGACTCCCTTGTTGAAGAATACAAAGGGCTCTATGAGATCCAGCCTGAACTTCTCCCCGGTGGGGATCGCCATGATTCCCTGCGTTATGCGGCTAAGCAAGAGGTGGCGCTGCGCGGGTTTCTTGAATCAGAAGACGCCACGGCCTTCACCGATACGTTCGAAGATCTAGGTGCTCTCAAGCAGCTCCCCGGCTTCGCTGTGCAGCGCCTCATGTCCGATGGCTACGGCTTCGGTGCTGAGGGTGATTGGAAAACAGGCATTCTCATTCGCGTCGCCAAAGTAATGGGATACGGCCTGCCTGGAGGGGCGAGCCTGATGGAGGATTACTGCTACGGGCTCGAAGAGGGCAACAAGAAGATTCTGGGTGCACACATGCTGGAGATCTGCCCTAGCCTGACGGAAAAGAAGCCACGCATGGAGATTCACCCGTTGGGTATTGGAGATCGCGAGGATCCCGTCCGCCTCGTGTTTGATGCAGATCCCACCGAAGGAACCGTTGTTGCCATGTCCGATCTACGTGACCGCTTCCGCCTGACTGCCAACGTGGTCAAGGTGACCGGCCCCGATGAGCCGATGCCGAACCTTCCCGTGGCCCGCGCTGTGTGGGAGCCGGCTCCTGACTTTGAGACCTCGGCCACCTGCTGGTTAGCCGCTGGAGCCGCGCACCACACCGTGCTGTCCACGGCTCTGGAGCTGGACACGTGGCGCGATTTCGCCAAGATTGCCGGTGTTGAACTAGCCGTGATTGACGAGGACACTACCGTCCACAGCTTCGAGGATTCACTGGCCTGGAACGCCGTGTACTACCGAGTGAACACCGGAATCTAATCGGCCTCGCCATTGGCGCGAAGTACGAGAATATAACCCCCGGGGGATGAATGCTGTTATAGCATCCGTCCTCCGGGGTCCTCGTCCGGTAAGGTCGAAGACATGCTGATTCTCATTGACGATGCTCATCCGGAAACCGTGTTCGAGCTGTTGGATATCTTGCCCCTCGATGGCGTCACCACGAATCCATCGATCCTTGCGCGGGAGGGCGGTGATCCACTTCAGGTTCTTAAGCAGCTGAGAGAGGTGCTGCCGCAGGAGGCTCAACTGCACGCCCAAGTGGTGGGGACTGAACCAGATGTGATGGTTCGTGAGGCTATGGCGCTACGGGAGTCCATCGATCACAACTTGTACGTCAAGATTCCTGCAACCCCCGCGGGTTTTGCTGCGATGCAGCGGCTTGCGGGAAAGGGAGTCAATGTCACCGCTACGGCGATCTATTCTCCGATGCAAGCGGTCATGGCCGCGAAGGCGGGAGTCCGATACGTGGCCCCGTACGTGAACCGGTTGGACAATCTGGGCGTCAGCGGAGTTGACGTGGTCTCTGAGATCCAGCAAGTTTTCGGTGCGGCTGGAACCAGTACTCAGGTCCTTGCTGCCTCGTTCAAGAATTCTCGTCAGGTACTAGATATCGCGAAGCTGGGTGCCGGAGCAGTAACTGTGGCGCCCGCTGTGCTCATGGCTTTGGTGGAGAACACTAACACGGCTTCTGCTGTTGCTGAGCAGCGCTCTGACTTTGAGGGACTCATCGGTGCGGCTAAGAATTGGACCGATCTCATCGAGCTCAGTGGCACTCATCGGGCCTAGCCGCGGAACACCGTCTCCTTGATGTCCGGTAGGGTCAGCAATTCCTGTGCCACATCGGACGTGGTAATCAGGCACGTCGCTAAGCCTGAGCAACACACGGCGCGAATAGCTGATACCTTGTTCAACCCGCCGGCCACCGCGGTGACAAAAGGAATTTTCGCGATCTGTTCCACGCTTATTGAGACTCGACGTTCGTTGAGAGGAACATCCACATAACGCCCACTGGAGTCAATGAAGATACCGCCAACATCTGCGATGATGTTGGCCTCATCCAAGCTTGCTTTATCTGCGGCAGGCATGATGTCCTCCAACTGGGTCACGTGGTTTTCCCACGACCCAATGGAGAAGAAGGCAATATCGATCCCCTCATATAAACGCAGAACTTCAGCAATGCTAGGTTCGGCGCGCTGAGAGGCCGCAACAGCGGGCGTTGTACAAAACAGTGGTGTGACCAGTGCCTTGGCTGCGACCCCGCCACTCTTGCGAGCAATGTGTTCCAGAACTACGACGGGAGAACGCGAGGCATCGTTCCCGATCACCCCCATCATTTGCACGAACTCCGAAGGCGGGAGTGTGCCGAGATGCTCTGCCACGGCGGTCAATGAACGTCCCCAGCCAAGTCCAACGCGGTTGCCTTCAACCAAGCGGTTTTCCAGAACGTGGGCACCCATCTGCCCCATCGCGTCACGTTCGGCCGAGATGTCAGACATGGAGCTGACTACGTACACCTCATCCAAGTGCAAGTGCTCTTTAAGCTGGAAGGCGAGCCTGCTCGTTTCGTGTGTCGGATCATGAATCGCAATCTCAACGATTCCGCGCGCCCGCGCTTCTTCGAGCAGCCGTGCGACTTTGAACCGCGAGATGTGGAGAGCTTCAGCGATGGCAACCTTGCTTTCATCGTGCAGGTAGAAACGAGTTGCAACCTCAACAATCAGGAGATCATCGCGGAGTTTCCCGTTATCAATGGGTGACACGCCCTGCTGATCCATCCCGATCTCCTGTCGTCTGTACGTACGAGGGTCTTCTGTACGTACGAGGAGCCTAGACCACCCCGCTCAAATGAGCAAGTATGCGGCCTTGTCAGCTCATATGATTCTTGTTAGATTGGAGGCGTGCCGCGCGCGACGTTGTGCCGGCAGTGAGTTCTAGCAAGGGAGCAGGAAATGACGCAAAGCTTCGCAATCGGTATCGATTACGGAACAGAGAGTTGCCGGGCAGTTGTGCTGGACTTAGCTGATGGAGCCGTTGTAGCCAGCTCCGTGTTCGAGTACCCGCATGGCGTAGTCGACCGAGTGTTCCCGCCCACTGGCGCGGAGCTCCCTCAGTCATGGGCGTTGCAGTATCCCGGCGATTACACCGAGGGGCTGGTAGCGACGGTGCAGGCGGTGCTGCGTGAATCGGTCGTCAACCCAGAAGATGTTCGCGCCTTTGGCATCGATGCCACCGCGTGCACCCTGATCCCGACATTCGCCGATCTGACACCACTGGCGCTTGACGATGCGTGGAACTCGAATCCATATGCGTGGGCAAAGTTGTGGAAGGACCATTCCTCACAGCCGCAGGCTGATCGCATCAACCAGCTTGGTGCTGAGCGTAGCGAAGAATTCCTGAACTACGACGGAGGCAAGCTTTCCTCCGAGTGGGCGTTTGCGAAGACCCTGAAGTTGTACGAGGATTCTCCCGAGGTGTTCGGCGCTGCAGATAAGATCTACGAATTGGGCGATTGGCTCGTTTCATCTTTGGTTGGAAACGAAAGCCGCGGCGCGGCGGTTGCCGGCTACAAGGAAACCTATCAAGGACCAATCGGAGGGTATCCCAGCGCCGATTTCCTCGATTCGTTGGCGCCGGGCTTTTCTTCCGTGGTGACCAAGCTCGGGCACGATTTCTTGGTCCCAGGGCAGGAGGCGGGAACCCTGACCAGCGAGTGGGCTGAACGGCTGGGGCTATCCACGCACACGGTGGTTGCCTGCGGCAATCTCGATGCCCACGTGGCCGTTCTGGGCGCAGGCATCTCACAGCCGAACGAGATGCTCCTTGTCATGGGCACCTCTGTATGCAACCTGATGCTCACGGAGAACTATGGAGCGGTCGATGGCGCCGCCGGCATCGTCTATGACGGCCTCATTCCCGGCTATTGGGCATACGAATCCGGGCAGGCCGGAGTGGGCGATACGTTCGGGTGGTTCACCCGCAACTTCGTACCTGAGGCGTTATCCACGGAAGCCACCGAACGCGGAATCTCCACATATGAGCTGTTGGAGGAACGCGCCGCTGCCATGAAGCCCGGCGAATCGGGGCTGGTGTGCCTTGATTGGTTCAACGGGAACCGCTCAACGCTTCAGGATGCGGACCTATCTGGCCTGATTCTTGGCCTGACGCTTGGATCGCGCGCCGAACACGTGTACCGGTGTTTGCTTGAAGGGTCAGCTCTGGGGCAAAAGCAGATCTTCGATGCATACGAAGCCCACGGCGTGCACATTAGTCGCGTTGTTGCCACAGGCGGGCTAGCAAACAATTCGCCGCTGCTCATGCAGATGATGGCCGATGTGTTGGAGCGGCCCATTGAGGTGAGTGCATCCGATCAAGGCCCGGCAGTGGGGGCGGCGTTACATGCCTCGATCGCTGCGGGCTCCCAGCGGGGCGGCTTCGATAACTTCGAGCAAGCTTCGACCATCGCTCCGGGAACGGCACGAACATACGAGCCCAACCCAGATAACACGGCAGCCTTCACCCCAGTGTGGGAGATGTACAACGAGCTGTACGAAGAATTCGGCAAGGAGCGGGCTGATCGCATGCACTCGTTGCGCCGCTACGCGGATCGAATCGCTGCTCAGTAAGTCCGCGATAACCAAGAAACAGCTAGCTGAAGAAGAAGGGTAGTCATATGTCTGAGAACGAACACATCATTGAAGACGCCAAAGAATTCATTCGCCTGGAGGCCGAGGCGGTGGCCAAGGTAGCGGACCAAATTGGACCCGAGTTTGTCCAGATCGTTCACGATATCTTGAACACGAAAGGCAAGGTCATTATTACCGGTGCTGGAACATCCGGCACGATCGGGCGCCGTTTCGCCCATCTCCTGTCCGTGACAGGCACTCCGTCCTTCTACCTTGATCCGACGGACGGCCTTCATGGCAGCCTCGGTGTTGTTACCGAAGAGGATGTGGTGCTTGCTATTTCCAAGGGTGGCGAATCATCCGAGCTGATCGAAACACTCAAGCGCTCGGCCGAAAGGGGCGCGGATACGATCGCCCTGACCTCCGTGCCAGGCAGCACGATGGCCGGTGAAGCGGGCACCGTTGTGGTAGTGGACAGTTCGGCAGCCGATTTGGGCGGAGTCGTGGCGATGGGGAGCACTCTCGCACACGCCGCCTGGGGCGATGCCCTGTGCAAGGTTCTCATGCAGATCACGAACTATGGCTGGGATCAGGTTCTCCAGAGCCACCCGGGCGGAGCTGTTGGGAAGAAGAGCCTGAAGGATGTCATCCAATAAGAGCCGAAATCCGGCGTGAGGGTCACATTCTGGACCTGTAACGCATAGAACACTGCGGGGGAGGGTTGCTATCGCAGCAACCGTCCCCCGCGTTTTTGTGCGCCATGAACGCCCGTCCGCATTCACGAGTGGGACCATCAGCCGGCCCCGTTCCTGCCTCCAAGCGTAGAGTTTTCTGCGGAAAAGGAGACAGCACGTGTCAACACAAACCGATCATGACGTTGTGGCCGAAGCGGAAGAATCCGGCACACTTCGCCGTAGCCTGAGCAACCGCCACATCCAACTCATCGCCATCGGTGGCGCTATCGGCACCGGGTTGTTCATGGGATCGGGCCGATCCATCCACGTGGCAGGCCCCTCCATCATGATCGTGTACGCCGTTGTGGGCTTCATGCTGTTCTTTGTTATGCGTGCGATGGGGGAGCTGCTCCTTCACAACTTGGAGTACAAGTCCTTCCAAGATTTCGCTGCGGACATCCTCGGCCCGTGGGCCGGATACGTGGTGGGCTGGACCTACTGGCTGTGCTGGGTGGTACTGGGCATGGCGGACCTGATCGCCATTGTGGACTACTGGAACTTCTGGGTTCACGATCAGAAGATGGCGATGGCGCTCGCGGTGGGGGTGATGCTGGTTCTCCTCCTTATGAACCTGCTGACCGTCCGGCTCTTTGGGGAGCTCGAGTTTTGGTTTGCCGCGATTAAGTTGGTGGCGATAGGCGCGCTCGTCGTCGTCGCCATTATCCTCATCGCTACTGGATTCCAACACGACGGGACCACCGCGTCCCTCTCTCACCTCTGGACCCACGGCGGAATCTTCCCCACGGGGTTCTCGGGATTCATCGGCGGATTCCAACTCGCGATCTTTGCGTTCGTGGGCATCGAACTGGTGGGCACAACGGCCGCGGAAACCAAGGACCCGAAGGTCACCCTGCCGCGCGCGATCAACTCGATCCCCGTGCGTGTACTCGTGTTCTACGTTGTGGCGCTGGCCGCCATCATGTGCATCACGCCGTGGAACTACGTAGATCCCGAGCACTCGCCGTTCGTCGGTGTGTTCAACCTGATCGGGATGGTGGCCGCCGCGGCCGTCATGAACTTCGTGGTGCTGACGTCGGCATCCTCCTCAGCGAACTCCGGAATCTACTCCACCTCGCGGATGATGTACGGGCTGGCGCGCAAGAACATGGCGCCGCGGGTATTCGCCAACGTGTCACGCCACGGGGTGCCGTGGCGCGGGCTCGTGCTGACCGTGGCCCTCATCATCTGCTCGCTCGTGTTGACCGCCAGCGCCTCCGTGATGCAGGCGTTCACGATCATCACCACCGTATCGTCTGTCCTGTTCCTCGTGGTATGGACGATCATTCTGGCGTGCTACATCGTGTATCTGCGGCGCTACCCCGAAGCGCACGCCACCTCCAGCTATCCGATGCCGGCCGCACGCGTCATGCCGTGGGTGGTGCTCACGTTCTTTGGGCTGATCATCGTGGCGCTCACTCAGGACCCGGACACCGCTAAGGCGCTGGCCGTCACGCCCGTCTGGTTCGTGGTGCTTGCTCTCATGTGGCGGCGCGTGCGCGGGCGCGTGGTGGCGGATTAATCTTCTTTGAAGTGGACTTCGCCGGTGACGGTGTGGACCGGGGTGGCCGAGGTGACTACGAGGGTGGTCGCGAGGACCATCGTGACGGCTGCGGCCACGGTAGCGAACGGGATCGTGAGGCCCGTTGCCAGATCCACGAGTATGGACGTCACCATTTGTCCGGCGACGACGGCGAGCGTCAGGCGGAACGCGCCCAGCCGCCTGATCGCCCAAGCGGAGCAGAACACAATCGCGGCACCCACGGGGCCGCCCATGTACATCCACCAGCTGGACAGCGGTGGGAAGATTGCGCCATCAAGGCCTCCGGTGAGGCCCGCGATCAGGAGGATCACGGACATGAGGGCGGTGCCGCCGATAACGCTTGTGAGGCTGGCAAGCAGCGGGTAGCCGGTGCGCGCGACCACCGCGCCATTGCCAACGTTTTGGACGGAGAGGCCCGCGCCCGCCAGTGCGATGATGATGCCGGTGGCGATCATGGCCCACATGGTGGTGGACGTGGCGCTGCTGGCGCCGATCGCAAGGGCAAGGCCGGCCAGCGTGACGAGGGTAGCGGCAATTCTGCGGCCCGAGAAGGGGATCGGGGCTGGGATGCCCACGCCGCGCTTATCGAAGATGAGGCTGATGATCGTTTGCCCTGCCACCGAACATACAGAGGCGATGGCTACTCCCACTAGCGGAATTCCCCAGCTCATCGCCACCACGATCGGCACGCCGCCAAAGCCTACGATGTACCACCACGCCTTGGAGCGTGTACGAAGAATGTGGAAGAACTTCCCGACGTTGCGCTGGATCGCCATCACTATCAGTACCGTCAGGAACGTGCCAATGTAGGAGACCCAGCCAGCCAGCAACGGCCCTCCGCCGTTGGCCGTGAACGCCCCGTTGAAGTTTCCTTGCACCGCGACGAATGCTCCCGAGGCCGCGGCCACGATCACGGGGATGATCAGGGAGGTGGGGGCAATGGCGGGGGAGTTCGGTGCTGTTGAGGCGTGTTCGTCAGACATGGTGGCCTTATCGTACCCCAAAGTCTTGATATCCCTCGAAGCTGGAATCGCTCACTTCGATATTCTCCACATGACCCCAACGTGGGCCTTTCCAGAGGGCTGAAACCATCGCTGATACGGCCTCTGCGTCCCCCTCAATGTGGGCGGAAACCGAGCTATCCGGTTCATTGCGCACCCAGCCGTACACGCCGTGCGTGGTGGCGGCGCCGAGCGCCCAGTAGCGGAAGCCGACCCCTTGGACCAGACCGGTTATGCGGGCGTTGATTGAGCGCATCATGTGGCCATCGTAGGAGGTGGGCCCCCGGCGTGGCTAGCGCTGGGGCGGCCTTCGATCAAACGAATCGAGGATGGCGCGGAGCAGTTCGCGGGATTCGCCATCGGGGATGGGATTCTCGCTCAAGGGATGGTGTATGCGCGTGGTGCCGCCCCCGCTGGGTGCCTCCGCTTCCGCTTCCTTGTGGAGCTCCAGAATCTCGTTATGGATGCGCTCCATGGAATCGTCCAAGGCGGCTGACATATCCGCCGCCAGCTTGAGAGCATCCGTGAGGTGACGGGGTACTTCCGTGTCATCCTTGTAGTGGATCTTGTGCTCCAGCGATGCCCAGAAATCCATCGCGACCGTTCGCAGCTGGATCTCCACGGGCACCTTCTCGGGTCCTCCCGCCAAGAACACGGGAACCTCGATCACCAGATGCAAGCTCTGGTAGCCATTGTCCTTTGGATCGGCAATGTAATCGCGCTCGCGGAGCAGTGTGAGGTCTGTTTGAGAAAGCAAGAGGTCACGCATCGTGTACGTGTCAGATACGAAACTGCACGTCAGTCTGATCCCGGCGATGTCCAGAAGGTTGGCTCCAATGTCCTCCGCCGTGAACGGGATACCCTTGCGGCGCGCCTTGTCCACGATCGAATCTAGCGACTTCACCCGTGAACTCACGTGCTCGATCGGATTGTAATTGTGACCGTATTGGAATTCCGAGCGCAAGATATCGATCTTCGTCAGGATCTCCTGCAACCCAAACTCACGCGTCATCAGCAGGTGCCGCATTTTCGTGAGCCGGTCGTAGATCTCGGCAGTACTGGGGCGCTGGGAGACTAGCTCGGAGACGCTGGAATCAGGGGTGCGGCCTTCGCCATTGTGCGGTCCCGTGCCCGGATCGAGTTCGCGTTCTTCCGGTTGTGCAGGTGCTCCCTTGGCTTGTGAGTCAGGACTATTCGTACCCGCGTTGGTCAGCGCCATTCGATCGTCTCCAAGCAATTGCCGTTGGCTCCGCTCCGATTGGTGTTCCGTAACGGCGAAGCCACACTCTATTATCCCGTACTTTCTGGACAGACCGTGGACGACGGCCTTGTTTTCACTTGTGGGGTAAGGGGCGACGGCGGGTTGAGATCCTCAACCATTGAAGGGCCGACAAGAAGATGTTGGCGATACGTGTAATCTGAGCGTTTTGCCCGCAATGAAGGGCTAGACTGTATCGCCTAGCGACGACGTACAGGACTGGAAATCAGTTTCTCTTCTCCCCGTCCTCAATGAAATCTGATCCGATCCGGTATCAGGGTGGTTGCTTCGATGCTATAGGTAATCTCCGACAGATTCGCTCGCGTAGCGTTTGATGAAGTTGTCTGCGATCCGATCCCGCTTGCAACCCCCGTGATCATAGGCCTTCCAGAATTCGGTCAGCAGTTCCAGTGAAAGGCCGACCAAGATTGGCCGGCAGCTGTCTCAAAGAGCGTGTTCTCAGGAAAAGTGGAAAGCCTCAATGAAGGGCCAACCGATTAAGGCTGGCAACCGGACAGGTCGAGTTCACATCCTCAACGCTCTATCGACCTCAATGAAGGGCCAGCCGATTCAGGCTGGCAACACCTCCCCAGATGATTACTACGATACCGTAGCCCTGCCTCAATGAAGGGCCAGCCGATTAAGGCTGGCAACCGAGGAAATCGTCACTGGGCTTCTCGAAGCTAAAGTGCCTCAATGAAGGGCCAGCCGATTAAGGCTGGCAACCCCGATCCCGGTCTAGATCCTGCCGGCGTGCTGGACACGCCTCAATGAAGGGCCAGCCGATTAAGGCTGGCAACTCAAAGATCGTAGCAGACTCAATCTCACTGTACAGGGCCTCAATGAAGGGCCAGCCGATTAAGGCTGGCAACCTGCATTTTCGCATTAATACCCGCAATACTCATACGGCCTCAATGAAGGGCCAGCCGATTAAGGCTGGCAACCGCAATATACACGCCCGCGGAATACCAACAACACCTGCCTCAATGAAGGGCCAGCCGATTAAGGCTGGCAACGTGTGCGGTGTATCCCGGTACTCGGGGTTAGTGATTCCGCCTCAATGAAGGGCCAGCCGATTAAGGCTGGCAACCCTACTAGCTCCGGATGTTTACCCGTGATATCGGGAGCCTCAATGAAGGGCCAGCCGATTAAGGCTGGCAACGCGACCACCAGACTCGCCGGTGCCTCCAGATCGGCGCCTCAATGAAGGGCCAGCCGATTAAGGCTGGCAACCAAGGAACTCGCCCAGACT